>NZ_JBHSBY010000133.1:0-59982 GCF_042650905.1 Pedobacter jamesrossensis
GAAAAAGCAGCTTAATATCCATTTTTTAGCGGAATCTAAAGTAATGCTTCTCAAAAAAAATAATCTGACAATAAAAAAACCTCTAGTATACTATTGCAATTCCAGACTACCCGGGTTTGCAAAACACTTTTCAGAAATTTCTTGGCAGGTATTACGGTCATCCTCATGCATAGTGATATAATAAGGCTGGCCAATAAAGTTTTGATGAATATAAGAGAAGTAATTCGCGTAGTGGGGATTTACGTAGGTGTAGTTTCCATTCATTCCACAAGTAATAATGTAGAAATACTCAGAGGATTCAAGAAGTTTCTTAGTGTTTTCTATCTGTTGCATACGAAATATGGCCGTAAATGACAATTGACACTGAGCAGCCGATAGACCTATATTTGTACAACATTGTTCCTGGCAAATATAAATTTAAAAGAGCTAATGAAATAATTGTCAAAATTAAAAATATTATTTAGAGTTTTACCGATGCCGTAAGACCAAAGTATGTCTTCTGCCTTGTTTATTTAACATATACGACCAGTAATTGTTTAATTTAATTCAAAGAACTTGGATTAAATTAAAAAGATTTGTTTATCAATTTCCATCTTAGGTCGTTAGCAACAAACCCGCTCACACATCCCCAAATTTTGTTTAAACTTCAAATTCCCCCTTCAAACGTTGCCGTATCAAAAAAGATATCCGGGCTGTATTATTGATAACAAATTAGTTGCTTAGTTAACCAGGTTTGGGTTCTAAACAAGGAAAATCTATCAGTGAAATACCTTAAAAGGCGTATTTAGAATAATTACAAATAAAATAAATCTATCATTTTTAATTCAAAATTTTCCAACTATATTGGCCACAATTGTTTTAACAATACAAAATATCAACCCTTCGTATGACTAAGAATATATTTATAGCTTCAGCAGAACCCTACACCGGAAAGTCGGTAATTGCTTTCGGAATGATCAATATGTTACTGACAAAAACAAAAAAAGTTGGTTATTTCAAACCAATTATTGCACAAGACGATCCGAATGAAAAGGATCAACACGTTGAAGCTATGCTCGATTATTTCTCTCTTCCTGTTAAGTATGAAGATGCTTTTGCATTTACAAGGCAAGATATGCTTCATCAAGCAGAAAATAGCGGCGAGATAATTAATACAATTATCAGTAAATACAAAAAACTAGAGGACAACTACGATTTTACAGTTATCGAAGGAAGCGATTTTTTAGGTGAAGGCATGGCGTTTGAATTCGAATCAAACGCTTTAATGGCAAAAAACCTCGGGGCACCTGTTTTAATCGTTGTTTCTGGTAAAAATAAATCAGCAAGTCAGCTTTTTAAAACGGCCATTAATATCTATCGCAACTTTTTATTAAGGGATGTACAGGTTTTAGGTGTTGTGGCCAATATGGTAAATCCTGAAGAGGCAGACCGCATTAAACAAGCTTTAACGAACCAACTCCCACCTGAATTACTGATTTCAGTAATACCGATAGAAAACGGTCTTCAAAGCCCTACAATGAAAGAAATTACTGCGGCACTTGATGCAGAAGTTCTTTTTGGAGCAGACTTAATGGATAACCAGGTAGATAATTTTGTAACCGGAGCTATGATGCTGCCTAATTTTCTACGTCATATTAAAGATAATCTTCTTATTGTTACACCTGGCGACCGTGGCGATATCATAATAGGTTCTCTACAGGCAAATCTCTCTGCAAACTACCCAAAAGTGGCGGGAATTGTGTTAACGGCAGGTAGCTTACCCGACGAACCTATGATTAGGCTTATTGAAGGTCTTCAAACTATTATTCCAATTGTTTCAGTTCAGAAAGGAACTTTCGAAACAACCACTGCAATTGGAGCTATCCATTCAAAAATAACCATTGATAATAAAAAGAAAATTGCATTAGCAATTGAGTTATTTGAAAAGTATGTCGATTTAAAAGCTTTGGATGATAAAATCATCACCTTTAGTTACCAAGGCATAACACCTCACATGTTTCAATATCAATTAGTTAAATGGGCAAAAAGTGAGAAAAAGCATATTGTTTTACCAGAAGGTAACGACGAGCGAATTTTAAAGGCTGTAGAAAAATTAATAACTCAAGATATTGTAAATATCACTTTGCTGGGCGACCCAATCGAAATCGGAACATCAATAAAACGTTTGGGGCTGAATTTAGATGTAAATTCCATAAATATCCATAACCCGGCACTTTCAGAAAAATATGATAATTATGTTGAAACTTTATACGAGTTACGCAAGGCTAAAAATGTAAATATGGAAATGGCAAGAGATATGATGACTGATGTATCTTATTTCGGAACTATGATGGTTTATAAAGGTGATGCAGACGGAATGGTTTCTGGAGCCGTTCATACTACCCAGCATACCATCAGACCTGCTTTACAATTCGTAAAAACCAAACCTGGAGTTTCAGTTGTATCTTCTATATTTTTTATGTGTTTGCCAGAGCGAGTTGCCATATTTGGCGATTGTGCTGTCAATCCAAACCCAACGGCTCAACAACTTGCAGAAATTGCAATTTCATCGGCTGAAAGCAGTTCAAAGTTTGGCATAGAACCTAGAATAGCAATGTTATCTTACTCTTCAGGTACATCGGGCGAGGGTGAAGATGTAGAGCGAGTTAGAGAAGCGACTGCAATTGTAAAAGCCAGGCATCCTGAACTTAAAATCGAAGGTCCAATTCAATATGATGCAGCGGTTGATCCTTTAGTTGGGAAACAAAAACTACCCGGTTCGGAAGTTGCAGGAAGAGCGAGTGTATTAATTTTCCCGGATTTAAACACTGGAAACAATACGTACAAAGCAGTGCAAAGAGAAACTGGTGCACTTGCCATAGGCCCAATGCTTCAAGGGTTAAATAAACCGATTAACGATTTAAGTAGAGGCTGTACTGTCGACGATATTTTCAATACAGTAGTCATAACCGCAATTCAATGTCAAGATATTAAATAATTTATGAATATTTTAGTTATCAATTCAGGAAGCAGTTCAATTAAATATCAACTCTTTAAAATGCCTTTACAGCAACCTGTTTGTAGTGGATTAGTTGAAAGAATAGGTATTGAAGGATCATTTATCAAGCATACAGTATACCCAAATGGAGAAAAATATACTTTAGAAAAAGATGCTTTTATTTCTAATCATGGCGAAGGATTAAAACAAGTTTTAGCGCTTCTTTCTGAAGGCGAACATGCCATTATTGCAAAACCTGAAGATATTGTTGCAGTTGGGCATCGCGTTGTGCATGGAGGCGAACATTTTGCTGGGGCAACTTTGATTAATGATGAAGTTAAACAGCAGATTAAAAAGTTGTTTTCTTTAGCGCCTCTTCATAATCCAGTTAATTATAAATGTATTGAAGTAGCAGAACAAACATTCTTTGCTGCAAAACAAGTCGCGGTTTTTGATACTGCTTTCCATCAATCCATCCCACAGCAAGCCTATAGATATGCAATTCCGGAATGGTATTACAAAGAACACGGAATCAGAGTTTATGGTTTCCACGGAACAAGCCATAAATATGTTAGCGAGCAAGCTATTAAATGGCTCGGCAAATCAGAATCTAAAATAATTAGTGTTCATCTAGGAAATGGTTGCAGTATTACGGCTATAAAAAATGGCAAATCGATAGATACAAGCATGGGTTTTGGTCCTTTAAGTGGTTTAATGATGGGCACACGTTCAGGCGACATAGATCCATCGGTTATTTTTCATTTAATGGAACATTCGGGTTATACTTTAGAGCAGCTTAGCACTTTACTAAACAAACAATCTGGTTTACTTGGCGTTGGTGGTTCAAGCGACATGCGGGATATTAGAAAATTAGTAAATGAAGGCAATGAAGCTGCTAAACTCGCTTTAGAACTTTACGCCTACAGAATTAAAAAATTTATAGGTTCTTACGCTGCAGTTTTAAATGGAATAGATGCTGTTATTTTTACAGCAGGTGTTGGTGAAAACGATTTAGATATGAGGGCTGCTGTTTGCGATGAATTAAGTTACTTAGGAATACAATTAGACCTCAATAAAAACAGAAATTACAAGAGTCAGTTAACAGAAATTAGTCAAACGAATTCTAAAGTCAAGGTATTAGTTGTTCCAACTAATGAAGAATACGAAATTGCAAACCAATGCTTTAACTTACTTAATTAAAATTTTTAGTTTAAGTAATTCTTTTGAGAAAGAAAATGTGTAACATTTAAATGGAAATCCGTGACATATTTTTTTTTTACATATTATTGGGTTAATTAAACCCTCATTTAGAAAAACACTATTAACCTAAAATGCTAAAACTTTCACTAAGCGTTATTTATTCAATCATTATAATTTCAGGCTTAACAAGCCTTTTTAGTAATAAAAAAAGAATTAATCCTCCAGCTTCCGAACTAACAATTTCAACCTTTTCGGGGCCTGATGTTACTCCAAGCCCTGCGTGTTTAGCGGTTGCTCCAACTGGTGAGGTATTTGTCGGCGTAGATATGATAGGCTCATTAGGAAAAGACCCTGGCAAAGGTCGTATCCTTAAGCTTATTGATGAAAACAATGATGGCAAAATGGATAAACATATCGAATTTGCAATGGTCGATAATCCACGAGGCATCATTGTTCAAGAAAATAAAGTATTTGTTCTTCATACAACATTTTCAAAACAAAGCGGTCTTGCAACAGGAATGGATTTAGTTCTTTTTGAAGATAATGATGGTGATGGCAAAGCAGACGGTCCATCAAAACCATTAATAGAAAACTTAAGCAACGCAAAATATATTAGAGAACGTGGAACAGACCACGCAACTAATGGCATAAGAATGGGCATTGATGGTTGGATTTATATATCTGTTGGTGATTTTGGCTTTCATGATGCTGTAGATCGTTCTGGTAAAAAACTAACCATGTTAGGTGGAGGCATATTACGTGTACGCCCTGATGGAACCGAAATGGAAGTGTTTACACACGGAACACGAAATGTTTATGATGTTGCTATCGATCCTTACATGAATGTTTTCACCAGGGAAAATACAAATGATGGGGGTGGCTGGAATGTTCGATTCTCACATCATATTCAAACCGGAGAATACGGCTATCCTGTTTTATTTCAACATTTTACTGATGAAATCATTCCCGCACTTGCAGATTTAGGTGGCGGTTCTGGCACCGGAGCTTTATTTATGAATGAACCAACTTGGCCAGAAAAATACAACAATGTACCAATGATGGCTGATTGGGGAAGAAGTATGCTTTACATTCATAGAGTTAATCCTGATGGTGCAACATTTACTCAAAAAGATGAAGAATTTCTTAAAATAGCTCAAATTACAGATTTAGATGTTGATGGTTCTGGAAGATTATATTTATCTGCCTGGGATGGAGCAGGGTATTCTGGTAGTCCAAATAAAGGCTATGTAATTAGAGCTGTACCCAATAACTGGACATATAAGTCTTTTCCAAATATAAAAAAGGAATCGATTAAGGAATTAGCAATTATGCTAGAATCAAATAGTGCGGTTGCTCGTTTAAGCGCTTCCCAAGAATTATTACTTCGTGGAAGCAGACAGGCTATTTCTACAACACTAAAAATAGCAAACGATACAACTTCACCGCTTTACGCAAGAGTTGCTGCCATATTTACTTATGCACAATTAACCAAAGAGAATGGAATAGCCGAATTAGTAAAACTCACAAAAGATAAAGCTGTTCAGGAATTTGCGTTAAAAGCTTTGGTAGATCGTAAATCACAAATAGATAAAGTTCCATTAGAACCGTTTTTAGAAGGCTTGAACAATGGTGATTCACGAGTTCAATCGGCCGCTATTATTGGTTTAAATAGATTAGAAAGAAGAGAAGCTATTTCTACACTGCTGCGAATTAAGGTATCGTCAAATTTTGCTGAGCCAGCAAAAAACACAGAAGGTGCACATGCTACACCAAACGCTGCAATTATTTTACCACACTTAGCTGTAAAAGCTTTAGTAAGCCTGCAAGCTACTGATGCTTGCCTGGCCGCAATAGAAACAGAAAATTCTGATTTGGCTTTATGGGCATTACGATATATGCATAACGAAAAAGCCGTTAATGGTTTAATGGCGCATTATTCTAAAACGAAAAGTGAGAAACTGAAAAAACAAATATTAACAACTTTAGCTCGTCTTTACAAAAAGGAGGCTGCTTATGATGCTTCTTGGTGGTGGGGAACCAGACCAGATTCTCACGGTCCTTATTTTAAAGCAATTAGCTGGGAATCCTCTCCTATTATTGAGAAATTTTTAGTTTCAGAATCAGTTAAACCTAAAGGATTTGGAAAGCAGTTTTTTGCCGATTTAAGTGAAAGAAACAGATTAGATATTCCCTCATTTGCCATTGAAGAAAAACTTTCAGCTAGCGAAGAACCAAAAATTGATTTGGAAAAAATAAAAAACACCAAAGGTCAGGTTGGAAAATCATCAATAGAAGATGTTCTGCTGGCCATAAATAAATTACCTGGCGATGCTTTGAAGGGAAGAAATATATTTAATAATCAAGGCTGTATTGCTTGTCATAGTTTAAACAGAAGTGAGAAAATGAAAGGTCCGTTTATGGGGCAAATTGGGTCTATTATGAATCGTGAACAAATTGCAGAATCTATCCTTAAACCAGATGCCTCAATTTCTCAAGGATTTGCTTCTGTAATGATAACTGCAAAGGGAGATAAAACTTATATGGGTTTTATAACCGAAGAAACGGCTGTCAAAATAGTTATCAGAAATATTGCAGGTGAAGTATTTACAATTAAAACCAGCGATATTTTGTCTCGAAAAGAAATGGAAAATTCTATGATGCCAGCAGGTTTGGCTAATTCATTATCTTACGAAGAATTGGCTTCACTAGTCACTTTCCTATCTCAACAGAAAAAATAAGTAAAACCCAATTTTAAACAAAAAGGAGGCAATAAATTACCTCCTTTTTGTTTAAAATACTCGAATGTTAAGCATTTTCAGGTTTCCCTGCTCTGCTTTTATCTATCTGAGCATTTATCCTTTTTAGTACATTATCAATATCAAATGGCTTGCTGATATAATCATCTGCGAAGGCATCGATTGCTTTTTGCTCGCTATTATTTTGTGCTGACATTACAATAATTGGAATGTGTTTAGTAAACATATCCGTTTTCAAATCCTGGCAAATTTCAGCACCGTTCCCATCAGGTAGCATTACGTCAAGCAAAAATAAGTCTGGCATTGCATCCTTAATATTTTTTTTTAATTCCGAAAATGATGATGATAATTGAAGCTCAAATCCTTCTTCTTTCAGTAGAATTTCAATCACGTTTCTTATTTCCTGATCGTCTTCTAAAATGTGTATTCGTTTTTTAGACATTTCAAATTATAGTTTTGGTTTAATTATAAAGATATTCTCACTATACAATAGTAACACTAACACCTAAACCTTCTAAATGTTTTACAATTTGCTCAGAAATTCCTTTATCCGTTATAATGTGATCAATTTCTTCTAAACCACATATTTTACCAAAGCCTCGTTTACCGAATTTAGTAGAATCTGCTAGCACGATTATTTTCTGAGAAGCACTAATCATTTTACGATTTAATTGAGCTTCCATAGCATTAGTTGTAGTTAAACCGAAGTCTAAATCAATTCCATCAACACCTAAAAATAACTTGTTAAAATAAAAGTCCTGCAGAACTTGTTCTGCATAATTACCCATAACAGATGAAGAACTTTTTCTTAATAAACCGCCGAGTTGAATAACCTCTATACTCGGCTCCCTCATTAACTCTAACGCTACATTTAAAGCAGATGTTACAACAGTTAAGTTAATTGCAGACTGAATATTTTTAGCAAAATACAACACAGTTGTTCCCGATGCAATTACAATCGAATCGTTATCGTTTAATAATTCTACTGCTGCTGCACCTATTTTATTTTTTTCTGATGATTGAATTTTTTCTTTTTCATTCACAGGCCTATCAACCGTGTAAGGATTATTCATTGTAGCACCACCATGTGTTCTAAAAAGCAGGCTTTTATCTTCGAGCAGTTTTAAATCCTTTCTAATAGTAACAGATGAAACTTTCAATTCCTTACATAGATCAACAACATTTATGTATTGATCCCTTTGTAAACGGCTTAAAATTAACTGGTGTCTTTCGGCTAGATTCATCATAATATGTGCACATGTTTTTGCAGAGCGACAAAATAAGCAATTTGCTAAATCATTTGGAGAAATTAAATAATAATTTTTTAACGCTGATATTATATTATTTCGATTACTATTAACTATACTTGCGTATTGTTTCGTTTTATTGTTTTTTGTTTTAAATGAAGAGAAATCACAACCCTATAATTTCTGAAAATATAATTTGGGATATCATCATTATTGGTGGTGGCGCTACTGGCTTAGGTACAGCGCTAGATGCTGCCAGTCGCGGCTTTAAAACTTTATTGGTAGAACAGTCTGATTTTGCAAAAGGAACATCGAGCAGAAGTACAAAACTAGTTCATGGAGGTGTTCGTTATTTAGCACAAGGTGATATTGGATTGGTTAAACATGCCTTACAAGAACGCGGACTTCTACAGCAAAATGCCGCTCACTTAGTTAATAAAGAAGAATTTATTATACCTTGCTATAGTTGGTTTTCAGTAATTAAATACTTAACAGGTTTAACATTATACGATTGGCTTGCAGGCAAATATAGCTTCGGAAAATCTAAGTTTTTATCAAAAGACGAAACGCTTTCGGTAATACCCGAAATTAAAGCTAAAGGATTAAAAGGTTCGATTAGATATTTTGATGGAAAATTTGATGATGCAAGACTTGCAATTAATATTGCTCAAACTGCTATTGAAAATGGAGCCACGCTACTAAACTATACAAAAGTTATTTCTTTAAAAAAAAATGGGCAAACCATTACAGGAATTGAAACAGAAGATATATTAACAGCTAAAAAATCAATCTTTAAGGGAAAAGTTGTGATTAACGCTACCGGAGTTTTTGTTGATGATATTTTGAAAATGAACAACCCCAACTCTAAGAATATGGTTCGTCCTAGTCAGGGTGTGCATTTAGTTTTAGATAGAAAATTTCTAAATAGTGAATCGGCATTAATGATTCCAAAAACGTCTGACGGAAGGGTTTTATTTGCAGTTCCATGGCATAAACATTTATTAGTTGGTACAACTGATACGCCTTTAAACGAGCATAGTTTAGAACCAAGAGCTTTAAAAGAAGAGGTTGATTTTATTTTAGCAACAGCCTCAGCTTATTTTAATCATAAACCTACCGAGAAAGATATTTTAAGTGTATTTTCTGGATTGAGGCCACTCGCCGCTCCTACCAAAACGGGTAGTAATAGTACGAAAGAAATAAGTCGCGACCATAAATTAATTGTATCGGCAAAAGGGTTAATTACAATTACAGGTGGCAAGTGGACAACTTATCGCCGAATGGCTGAAGAAACAGTTGATTTAGCCATTATTGAAGCAAACCTTCCGAATAAAAACTGTGTAACCAAAAACCTAAAAATACACGGCTGCAGCGATTTCAGAGATGATAATTATTTAGATATCTATGGAACAGACAAAGTTAAAATCGAAGCTTTAATTAAAGAAAATCCTGAATTAAGCAAAAAACTTCACCAAGATTTTCCGTACACCGAAGCTGAAGTTGTTTGGGCAATCAGATACGAAATGGCCGAAACTGTGGAAGATATATTGAGTAGAAGATTACGCATTTTATTTATTGATGCAAGAGCAGCAATGGAAATGAGCGAAAGAGTTGCTTCGATATTAGCAAAAGAGTTACACACAGATAATGAGTGGAAAAATAACCAGGTCGAAATTTTTAATAAATTGGCTTCGGGTTATATATATCAATCTACAAACAATAAAGAAGCGGCTTTAGCCAAATAATACCTAACCAAATTTTTAATATTATGAGCAAGTTTATCCTGTCGCTCGATCAAGGAACCACAAGTTCGAGGGCAATTATATTTAACCACGATGGTGAAATTGTAGCCATTGCGCAGAGAGAATTTACGCAAATTTATCCTCATGCTGGCTGGGTTGAGCATGACCCTATGGAGATATGGACAACACAATTATCTGTTGCTGCAGAAGTTATCGTTAAAGCTGGTTTATCCGCCAGAGATATAAATTCTATCGGTATCACTAATCAACGAGAAACAACTGTTGTTTGGGATAAAGAAACCGGAATACCCGTTTACAATGCAATAGTTTGGCAAGATAGAAGAACATCAGCCTATTGCGATGAAATCAAGGCTAAAGGTTTAGCAAAAAATATCCAGGAAAAGACAGGTTTAATTATCGATTCATATTTCTCGGCAACAAAAGCAAAATGGATTTTAGATAATGTTGATGGAGCAAGAGAAAAGGCAGAAGCTGGTAAATTGGCTTTCGGAACTATTGATAGTTGGTTAATATGGAAATTAACGGCTGGCAAAACTCACGTAACAGATGTTACAAATGCATCGAGAACAATGATTTATAACATCCATACTTTAGAATGGGATAATGAACTGTTGGATTTATTTGGCATTCCAAAACAAATGCTGCCCGAGGTAAAATCGTCGAGCGAGGTTTATGGAGAAACTGCCGGAAATATTTTAGCGGCAAAAATGCCTATTGCAGGCATTGCAGGCGATCAGCAATCTGCGTTATTCGGACAAATGTGTATAGAGCCGGGAATGGTAAAAAACACTTATGGAACCGGCTGTTTTATGTTGATGAACATAGGAAAAGAGCCTAAAATGTCATCAAACAATCTGCTAACAACCATAGCATGGAAAATTAATGGCGAAGTTTGTTATGCACTAGAAGGTAGTATTTTTATTGGTGGTGCAGTTGTGCAATGGTTAAGAGATGAGATGGGCTTCATTTCGAAATCGGCTGATGTAGAAACACTTGCTAAAAAAGTTCCAGATACCCAGGGTGTTTATGTTGTGCCAGCATTTGCAGGTTTAGGCGCTCCTCACTGGGATCAACATGCCCGTGGAACAATTACGGGCTTAACTCGCGGAACAAACAAATCGCATATAGCCAGAGCTGCATTAGAAAGTATAGCTTACCAAACTATGGATGTTTTAAAAGCTATGGAAGCCGATGCAGATGTAAGTATTGCCGAATTACGTGTTGATGGTGGCGCTACTGCAAATAATTTATTAATGCAATTTCAAGCCGATTTACTAAAATGTAAAGTTATAAGACCAGAGGTTACCGAAGTTACAGCCATCGGTGCTGCTTACCTTGCTGGTTTAGCAACTGGGTTTTGGGGTAGTATTGATGAAATTCGTTCTCAATGGAAGATTAACAAAACATTTTCTGCACCAGAGGGAATAGATAACACTGAAAGAATCAAAGGTTGGAATAGAGCTGTACGTGCGGCACGAGTTTGCGCTGAAGATTAACGATAAAAATATTGATATGAATGCATATTTAGCAGAATTTGTAGGCACAGCGCTTATGATTTTATTGGGTAACGGTGTAGTTGCCAATGTGGTATTAAAAGATACAAAAGGTAACAATAGTGGCTGGATAGTTATTACAACGGCTTGGGCACTTGCTGTTTTTGTTGGGGTGGTTGTTGCAGGACCATATAGTGGTGCGCATTTAAACCCAGTTGTAACACTAGGTTTGGCTATAGGAAAAGGATTTGATTGGGCTAAAGTGCCTTTTTACATTATTGCTCAAATTAGTGGTGCAATGTTTGGCGCTTTATTAGTTTGGATAACTTATAAGGACCATTTCGATGCGACTGATGAAAAAGGTTTAAAAGCAGCACCATTTGCCACAGCACCAGCCATAAGAAACAAATTTTCTAATCTCTTCTCCGAAATTATTGGAACTTTCGTTTTAATATTCGTAATCTTTTATTTAACAGATGCCACTTTGGGCACAAAAGAAGTAACACCGATCGGTTTAGGTTCTATTGGTGCAATTCCTGTAGCATTTCTAGTTTGGGTTATTGGTCTTGCTTTAGGTGGAACTACAGGCTATGCGATAAATCCGGCAAGAGATTTAGGTCCAAGAATTATTCATAGTTTAATCCCGATGAAAGGCAAAGGTGATAGCGATTGGTCTTATGCCTGGATTCCCATTGTTGGCCCAATCATTGGTTCTACACTGGCTGCATTGTTATTTATTGCATTAAGCAGCAAATAATCGTCTTTTTTTTGCGATAAAAATGCTTTAATGTCAAGCTAACCTAATTTTTACCATCTAATTTTATAAGTTGAAACCAATAATCAATACCTTTGTTTCTTAAATGATTCATTCATGTTTGAGCGCATGTTTGGGTTTAGATATGGGATAGGCTTTAATTAGTCTATCCCCTTTTTATTTTTCCTGACATCAAATCACAACTTCGTTTTCTATTAGCCCCATGCTAATGCATTTAAAGCTCCATTTAATTATCCGTTTTTTCTGCTAGCGCTGGTGCGTTATTGCTTTCCTTATATGCAATCCCAAATTATCAGCACAGCATCGATAATATTTATTCAAAAATAAAATGTGACCACTTTAGATAATTAAAATCTAAGTTCGCAGATTAAATCCTGTACTTTTTTTTACTAATGTGAAGAATAAATTCAGGCACAATAAATAAAAAAACACTAGTTTTATTAAAACAACCCATTATAAATAAGCGTGCCTCATTGAAAAGAGGCTGGAAAGTGAAAGATTATAACAACATTAAACTCTAAATTAATGGTTAAAATACTTATCGCAGACGATCATTCGATGATGATAAATGGCTTGAAGCTTATTTTAGCTGCTCGACCAGATTTTAACGTATTTGCAACGGCTAATAATGGCTTAGAGGCTATAGAACTGATTAAAAAAGACAAACCTGATGTTGTATTGCTTGACATTAACATGCCTTTATTAAACGGTTATCAAACATTACAAATAATCAAGACTGATTTTCCGGAAATAAAAGTTATCATTTTATCGATGTCTGCAGATAGAAAAACTGTGCTACGTATGCTAGAGGCGGGTGCAAATTCTTATCTATTTAAAAATACTGATGATATAACATTATTTAATGCTATTGATGAGGTTTCTAAAGGAAAATACTACGTAACCAATGAAATACAAGCGGTGCTAGAAGAATTTATAAATGAGCGTAAAGATTACTCAAAAAAAAGCAACCATAAAATACTATCTACCAGAGAAATAGAAATAGTTAAACTTATAACTGAGGGTAATACTAACTCCGAAATTGCCGACATACTATTTCTAAGCATTAGAACAGTTGATACCCATCGGAAAAACATTTTAAATAAACTTGGACTAAATAACACTGCTACATTAGTTAAATACGTAATTGAAAATAAAATCTTTTTAGGAATAGATTAATGAAGTGTTTAAATATTATTTTTTATAAAGAGGCAGTATCAAAATTGATTTTGAAGTACTGTTAGCAGAATAATATTTTGAGCGGTCGTCATTCTCGTGAAAACGAGAATCGTAAAAAGATAGAAAGGTTAAAAATAAACACCAGCTAAAGCATTAAGATGCCCAGTCAAGCTGAGCATGACGCCCCCATACGTCATTCCCGTGAAAAAGGGAATCGTAAAGCAATAGAAAGGTTGTGAAATAAATACCTATTAAAGTCTTAAGACGTCCAGTCAAGCTGAGGGGGTAATTTATTTCATAAAAATCAATATAAGTGACATTAACTGTAAGTAAACTAAGGGAATGAATGATTATGTTCTGTGAAGACACAGAACATGGAGCAACTTAGATTTTCTTAGATGCCTTACATGGTTTACATGGTTTAAAACATCAGTTTATATAACGTCAATAGTAGAATACCAAAAGCCAGAGATAATAATCCTCAATATTATGTTGCCCAGTGGCAACTAAATTTAAAACATATTAACATTGGTGCAAAACTTTTGTAATGTATATGTTGTTCTATTGCTGATTTTTGGAAACAACCAAATATTATTTAGACCTCTTTATTATGAAATCTATTGTAACAGATGCAGAATACAAACAAATTATTCGCCGTATAGCCTCACTTTCTTCTCTTTCGGTTTATAAAAATTCAGATTTTGAAGAATTAAAATCATTAAGCCGTTTAGCTATGGATTATGAAACTCGTCGTTATGATTTTAGTTTATCGTATAATCAGACACCACAAAATTTCTTAGCTAAACAGCTTTAATTTAAGAAATCAGAAAGTAGTTTTTCTACTTAATTTATTGCTCGTTAATACAACAAATAATAAAGCTGTTGATAAGAAAGCGCCCTGAATTATTAGTGCTCTCTGTTTTCTTTTAATTCCTTTATAAAAATTATAAAGTGCAATTCCACCTAGCCCTGCAAGTTCTATATTTTTATTTAAGTTAGATTCAGAATTGTTTTTGTGTGTAAAGCCAGCCCTCATTAAGCTGTTCACAAGACTTAAATTTTTCTCAATTGCTTTCTTGGTTCTGTATTTACTTGCGTTTACACCAGCAGCATTACCTACAAGCTGTATACCTTGTATTATTAATTTATTTTTGATACTTTGATTTGTATTCTTTTTAACCATAATCTTTTCTTTAATGTACTATTTCAACACTAAAAAAAAATTAAGGTTTTTATTAATCGAAAATAGAATGTTTATTTACTTATGAGGCAAATAATTCATCACTTACTAACAACAATGTAATTTGGATCGTCAATTATATTAACTTCAATAACTGCTTCGGCATTTTTTAATAAAGTTCTACAGTCTGCACTTAAACCTCTCAAAAACAATTGCTTTCCAGCTTCTGCATATCTTGTAGTTAATTTATCCAACGCATCAATTCCACTCATATCGGCAACTCTGCTTTCAGAAAAATCGATTACAACTTCATTCGGATCATTCGCTACATCAAATTTATCGTTAAAGGCAGAAACTGATGCGAAAAATAATGGACCAAAAATTTCATAATGTTTTACCCCATTAGCATCAACATATTTTTTAGCTCTTATTCGCTTTGCGCTTTCCCAAGAAAATACTAAGGCAGATATAATAACACCAACTAAGACAGCAAGAGCAAGATTATGAAGAAAAATGGTAATCAAAGCGACTAAAACTCCAATAACGATATCTTGCTTCGGCATTTTATTTATAATTCTAAAACTTACCCATTCAAATGTTCCGATGGCAACCATAATCATAACACCAGTTAATGCAGCCATTGGTACACGCTCAATTATAGGTGCGCCAAAAAGAATAATTAAAAGAATGGTTAGCGACGCAATTATACCCGACAAACGAGCTCTAGAACCAGCAGAAAGATTTACTAGAGTTTGGGCAATCATTGGACAGCCGCCCATTCCAAAGAAAAAGCCATTTGCAATATTTGCAGTTCCTTGCGCAATACATTCCCTGTTACTATTCCCTTTTGTAGCTGTAATTTCGTCAACAAGATTAAGCGTTAATAAACCTTCTGTTAACCCCACCCCTGCCATTATAAGCGCATACGGGAAAATAATTTTTAAAGTTTCAAATTCGAAAGGAATTTTAGGAATATGAAAGGGAGGAAACCCACCACTTACCGAAGCAATATCTTTTACGGTTTTAGTATCGATATTAAAACCTAAAACAAGAAGAAATACCACAATTATGGCCACCAAAGATGGTGGAATGGCTTTAGTTATTTTCGGCAAAAAAGCAACGATTAAGATGGTTAATAAAACCAAGCCACCCATTATATACAATGCACTTCCAGAGAGCCAAACAAGTTGTCCGTTTACAATCGTTTTAAATTGCGATAACTGAGCCATAAATATGATTACAGCAAGGCCGTTAACAAAACCGTACATAACCGGCTGAGGAACCAATCTTATAAACTTTCCTAACTTAAAAAGTCCGACGATGATTTGAATTAATCCAGCTAAAATTACAGCAGCAAAAACATAATCAATGCCGTTCGATTTCATCAAGGAGATTAACACAATTACGGTTGCCCCTGCTCCACCCGAAATTAATCCAGGTCTACCACCAAAAATGGACGTAATTAAACCCATTATAAATGCGGCATACAAGCCAACCAATGGAGGGAAGCCAGCAAGAATAGCAAATGACAAAGATTCTGGCATCATTGTCATCGCTACAGTAAATCCGGCAAGTATCTCGTTTTTATAATTGACCTTTTGCTTAAAGTCGAATAGGTTTAGGTACGATTTCATATTTCGTACAAAGGTAAATTTGATTCTGAGTTTTTAAAATTTTATCCAATTTTACATACAACCACTAACTAAATAAACCTGCGAAAAGCTTGTTTGAATGTAATTTAGCATTGTGATTGTAAATATGCGATGTACTCATAATCTCGTTAACCCCATATTTGGACACAAAAGCTTGTAAATTTCCTTTAATAGTTTCGGCGCTACCAATAAACGAATAATACAACATTTGTTCTACAGCTTCTTTTTCAAGCTGATCCCAATACGAGTTTATATCTTGAACAGGTGGTTTTAACATTTCTCTTCTGCCAGTAATCACACCTAAAAACATTCTTTTAACAGAGCTTGATAATAATTCTGCTTCCTCATCTGTATCTGCAGCCACCACATTTACACAGGCCATAACATAAGGCTCTTTCAAAAATTCTGATGGCTTAAAATTATTCCGATAAATAGAAATGGCTTGCTCAAAATAAGCTGGAGCGAAATGACTTGCAAATGCATAAGGCAAACCCTTTTCGGCGGCTAATCTTGCGCTATCTGTACTCGAACCTAAAATCCAGATTGGAATATCTAGGCCTTCGCCAGGAATGGCACGTATCTTAGCGCCATAATTATCAGCAGAAAATAGCTGATGTAGTTGCTCTACATCTCTGGGAAAACTATGGGCAGAATTAAAATTTTCGCCTCTTATTGCCATAGCTGTTACCTGGTCGGTTCCTGGCGCTCTACCTAATCCCAGATCGATACGATTTGGATAAAGAGACGCCAACGTACCAAATTGCTCTGCAACAATAAGCGGTGCATGGTTTGGCAGCATAATACCGCCAGAGCCTACACGAATTCTTTTTGTACCCCCGGCTACAAAACCAATTAGTATTGCAGTTGCCGAGCTAGCAACACCCGCCATATTGTGATGTTCTGCAAACCAATAACGATTATAGCCCAATTCTTCTGATTGTTGAGCAATTTCTAAACTCGTTTTAAAAGTATCGGCAGCGGTATAACCATCTAAAACGGTTGCAAGATCGAGAACGGAATATGGTATATTTTTTAACGAATTGTTGTTCATATTTTTCAGGAATTTTATCTGATGAACAAAAATATCTTTTAAAAACCCAAAATTAAGGTTGTACAATTACAAATGACCTTGAGAAAACACTTCTTATTTAGGTTTTACCCTAAACAAACATACCGCTCAATAAAACTCTTCCTACTTATCATTTCCAAATACGCGTAATCGCCTGATAGCTGTTTTCTAGTTCTCATTTGATAAAGAAAATGACCACCCAAATCGACGAATATCGGTGCCTTTGTTTCGTACCAAACTGCGTGAGGCTGTTTCCAGCAGAAATGATAGAAATTTGAGGTAATAGCAACACCTTTTATCTCAGGATGAAAAAAGTTTAAAACTGTAGGTTTGATAAAATCACTTAAAACTTCTGATTTCCTAACCATTGATAAATGGTCGCTGTTGCAGAATTCGTAATTGGCTAACTTTGGGTCGTTTGGATGTGGAAGGTTTTTCAAGAGACGGAAACCTTTAAACTTTTTTCCGTTTACTATCCAAACCAATTTCGGGTAAAATGCCTCTCTGCTTCGCATTTCCGCTAAAGTAATTGGCGAATTTTGAAATTCTATTGCTGTGCCACAAGGCGTAAAAACATCAGCTCTGTGCAATTCGCCTGTTGTTTCGCAACAAAAACTTTTTTCTCTATAATTTTCTGGAAAGGCTTTTTTCCAATTGCGGTGCTACGGACTTTCTTTGTAATATTTTTCGGGTACCCAAAGTGGAGGTAAATTTACTACTGCTTCAGCAGAAAAATCAATGATATTTTGTTCTTTACCACTATTCATTTCCTTTAAAAATGTTCACCACATTAGTTTTCCATTTTATGTAACCAAGGTTACCACAAGTATACGCGACAAAATTCTCTACTTCCTCTGGCACATCATTTACCACTCGAAACCGAATGGTGTATTTCGGATTATAACTTATATAAACAACCAAATCATCTTTACGCTGACCAATAGATAACATAGATTGCAAGTGTATATCTTGTAATTCTGCAGCAGCTTGTTTTAATCGCTCGTTCATTATTCTGGCCAACGAAACATCGGGAACAAAATCAGTTTCTGTAATAGCAAGTACGGTAACTGTCATAAAGTATCTTCAATTAATTCTTAATCATTCAACATAAATGATATAATTCCTGTTGAAACAACGGCAAAACTATACTAATATTTTTAGTAAACAAATATTAACGAAAGAATTTTACA
Organism: Pedobacter jamesrossensis; assembly: GCF_042650905.1. Lineage (NCBI taxonomy): Bacteria > Pseudomonadati > Bacteroidota > Sphingobacteriia > Sphingobacteriales > Sphingobacteriaceae > Pedobacter > Pedobacter jamesrossensis. Next base: position 18,479 of record NZ_JBHSBY010000133.1, read on the forward strand.
AGCCTATGGATAATGTACTGAATTATAGTAAAATAAAATTTAATGTCATTAGTCGAAGATTATGATTTTGTAACACTTAACAAAGTCAAGATATTCTGATTAAGATTTATGCCATTAATAAATCAAAAACTTATCTTAGCATCAATTAATTCCTATGAAAATAATATTCAAAACAGCCTTAATAATAATTGGTTTAACCATTACAAGTTTCCATGTCTTTTCTCAAAAAGTTATCGAACCGAATGATACACCAGCCGAATGGTCGAAAAGTTACAAGCCTTTCTGCATCGCCGGTAATTTATATTATGTGGGCACTTACGATCTTGCCTGTTACCTAATCACTACGAACAAAGGAAATATTTTAATCAATACGGGTTTGGCTAACTCCTTATCTATAATCAATAATAATATTAAAGCACTTGGTTTTAAAGTGAGCGATACAAAAATACTGCTTACCACGCAAGCGCACTACGACCATATGGGCGCTATGGCTGATTTTCAAAAATTAACAAATGCAACTGTAATGATGGATAAAAAAGATGTTAAAGTTGCCGAAGACGGTGGTCGTTCTGATTATGCACTTGGTGGAAATCATAGCAGTTACAAACCTGTAAAAGTAAACCGCTTATTAAACGATGGTGATATGATCACCCTTGGAAATATGAAGTTGAAAATGCTTCATCACCCAGGACACACAAAAGGTTCTTGCAGTTATTTATTTGAAGTAAAAGATAAGAACAAAGTATATAAAGTATTAATAGCCAATTTACCAAGCATAGTTACTGATAAAAAATTCTCTGATATTCCTGAATACCCTCAAATAGAAAATGATTACAGAAATACGCTTAAAAAAATGAAAGCATTGTCGTTTGATATTTGGTTGGCTTCACATGCGAGCCAATTTAATCTTCATACTAAACATAAAGAAAATACGCCCTACAATCCAAAAGCTTTCATAGATAGAAAGGGGTATGATGAATCACTAAATAAATTATCACTTGAGTTTTCTAAGAAAATTCAAGATAAATAGTTGGTTTATCATTTTACAAATAGCTGTTATTCATCAGCAGGAATAGTTTTAAATTTGTTTTTATCCCCAAAATACTAAATGGCTAAAAACAGAAATACAATTCTTATTGAAAACATATCGTTCAGAGACCGATTATCGTCTCTAAAAAATTTACCTAATTTTTTTAAACTGGTTTGGCAAAGTAGCCCAAGTAAAACTTCAATTAGTTTTGCATTAAGAATTGTGCGTTCCGCAATGCCTCTTGCTTTACTTTATGTTGGCAAACTTATTATAGACCAAGTTGTTGCATTAAATAGTGGTGCTTCTAGCGGCGATATGCAACGGTTATGGGAATTAGTAGCTTTAGAATTTGCCCTAGCCATTTTAACTGATGGATTAAACCGAATGATCAACCTAACGGATAGTTTACTAGGCGATTTGTTCTCTAATTATACCTCAATGCGCATTATGAAACATGCTGCAAGCTTGGATTTAGACCAATTTGAGGATTCTGTATTTTACGATAAGCTCGAACGGGCAAGACAGCAAACAATAGGCAGAACTGTGCTGCTTTCGCAAGTTATGAGCCAGGTGCAGGACTTTATATCGATGGCTTTTCTGCTTACGGGATTAATTGCTTTTAATCCATGGCTGATAATTCTTTTGCTACTCGCTATTATTCCTTCTTTTTTAGGCGAATCTTATTTCAACAGTAAAAACTATGCACTTTCGAGAAGCCAGACACCAGAAAGGCGTGAACTGGACTACGTAAGGTATTTGGGGGCAAGCGATGAGACGGCCAAAGAAGTAAAGATTTTTGGATTATCTGATTTTATAATTGGTAGGTTTAAAACCCTATCAGATAAATTTTATGCAGATAACAGTAAACTTGCAGTTCGGCGTTCGGCTTGGGGAACTTTCTTTTCTGTACTCGGAACCTTAGGTTATTATTCTGCTTATGGTTTCATTATTTACAACACGGTTCAAGGTAAAACAACGGTAGGAAGTTTAACTTTCCTGGCGGGTTCTTTTCGGCAGTTAAGTAGTTTAATGGAAACCATGTTATCCAGATTTACAATGGTTTCGCAAGGCGCAATTTATTTGAACGATTTTATTGAGTTTTTCGAAATCCAACCAAAGATTACGAAACCTGAAAATGCCTTACCTTTTCCAAATCCAATAAAAACAGGCTTTGTTTTCGAAAACGTTGGATTTCAATATCATAATACGGAAAGATGGGCAAACAGAAACCTGAGCTTCGAACTTAAACCTGGAGAAAAATTGGCTTTAGTTGGCGAAAACGGTGCAGGAAAAACAACTTTAGTTAAACTTTTAGCCAGATTGTATGACCCAACTGAAGGACGTATTTTGCTTGATGGAAAAGACTTAAAAACTTACGATTTAGATGATCTTAGACATAACCTAGGGATTATTTTTCAAGATTATATTCGCTATCAAATGACCTTTCATCAAAATATAGCCGTTGGAAATATTAAAGAAATTGATAACGAAGCGCTTGTTAAAAAAGCAGCCGAAGAAAGCCTTGCCGACCAGCTTGCATTGAAACTTCCAGGTGCATACCAACAATGGCTGGGCAGAAAATTTAATGATGGTGTTGAGCTTTCTGGTGGAGAATGGCAGAAAGTAGCATTGGCGAGAGCTTACATGAAAGATGCTCAAGTATTAATACTTGATGAGCCAACCGCAGCTTTAGATGCACGAGCAGAATACGAAGTTTTCCAACGTTTTGCTGAATTAACCAAAGGAAAATCGGCAGTTTTAATTTCGCATCGTTTCTCTACAGCACGCCTTGCCGATAGAATTTTAGTTTTAGACAAGGGAACACTTTTGGAATCTGGAACACATTCAGAGTTGCTTAAAGCTGATGGACGATACGCAGAATTATTTAAATTGCAAGCCGCTGGTTATCAGTAATTTTTACATTAAATAACCGTCAATAAATTTACATCATCGAAAGTGAAGCGCCAGTTTTAACGAAAGTTATTTAAAAGGCTCAATTTCACTTCCCGGCGATCATTTGTAGAATAGTCCCATAACTCATCCAAACCATCGTAATAACTACACCTAAACCGGTTAAAGTAAGCCATAAAGGTTGTTTGTAGCTCGATATAATTTTCGAACGATAAGCAGCTACAAGCATTATCCCCAAGGCAATTGGTAAAATGAACCCATTAATTGCACCAACCGTTAATAATATTGAAACAGGTTTACCGATTAGGATAAAAATTACGCAGGAAATAGAGATGAAGGTTATGATAATTTCACGGTTAAATTTTAATATCACAGGGTGAAAACTTTTAATAAATGATACCGACGTATAGGCAGAACCTACAACAGAAGAAATACCAGCGGCCCAAATTACAACGCCAAATATTTTATAACCGAATTCGCCGCTGGCTAATTTAAAAACTGATGCAGCAGGATTTGATGGGTCGAGTGTTACTCCTTTACTTACAACACCTAAAGCCGCAATAAACAGAAGTAATCGCATTAAAGAAGCCAAACCGATTGCACTCAAAGCGCCTTTATTTACGGCACTTAAATTTTCAATACCAGTTTGTCTGGCATCTAATAAACGATGGGCTCCAGAAAATGTAATGTATCCACCAACTGTTCCGCCTACGATAGTTAAAACAGCGGTAAAACTGAACTGAGTCGGATTTACTGATCTAATTGCAGCCTCGGCTAAAGGCGGATCGCTAATCCAGGCAATAAATAATGCCAGCACTATTTTAATTAAACCCATTGTTTTAGCAAAAACATCCATTGCTTTGCCAGCTTCTTTATAAATAAAAATACCTATTGCAATTATGGCGCTTATCACTGCACCCTGACTTACACTTATTCCAAACAAAACATTTAAACCAAGCCCAGCGCCGGCAATGTTGCCAATATTAAAAGCCAATCCTCCTAAAAAAACCAAAAAGGATATAAAGTAACCCAAACCCGGAAATACCTGATTGGCAATATCCTGAGCAGGCTTATCGGCAACGGCAATAATACGCCAGATGTTAAGCTGTGCAACGGCATCTAATACAATTGATAAAAGTATTACAAAGGCAAAACTTGCTCCAAGCTGCTCGGTAAAAACTGCCGTTTGTGTTAAAAACCCCGGACCAATTGCCGAAGAAGCCATTAAGAAAGCGGCACCTAAAAGAACACTCCAATTGTATTTTTTCTTCATTTGAATTTATTAAGGTGTCTTTATCACAATGCCTTTAGCTTTAAATTGCTCAGTTATTAGTTTAGCAAACTCCACTGCGTGATGACCATCGCCATGTAAACAAAGCGTTTCGGCTTTTAACGATATTACCTTGCCGTTTATTGAGGTTACTTTTTGTTGTTCAGCAAAACCTAAAACTTGCTTAATAGATTCTTTTTCATCTTCAATCATAGCGCCAGCCTGCGTTCTTGGTGTTAAAGAACCATCATCCTGATAACTTCGGTCGGCGAAAACTTCTGAAGCGGTAGCAAGTCCTAATCCTTTTGCTGCTTCAATCATTTTACTCCCAGCTAAGCCGTATAAAATTAAGTGTGTATCGAAGTCTTGAACAGCTTGGGCAATCGCTTTTGCCAGTTCAACATCTTTAGCAGACATGTTATAAAGCGCACCGTGAGCTTTTACGTGATGTAATTTTGCACCCGCAGCCTTAACAAAACCGCTTAAAGCGCCAATTTGGTATAGTGTAATCTGATAAGCTTCTCTTGCCGATATTTTTATTTCTCTCCTCCCGAAACCTTGCAAATCTTGCAAACCAGGATGAGCACCAATGGCCACGCCTTTTTGTAAAGCCAAGGCTACGGTCTCCTGCATAACATGAGCATCACCAGCATGAAAACCACATGCAATATTAACAGATGATATGTAATCCATTAAAATAATATCATTCGGCATCGAATAATTACCGAAGGCCTCCCCCATGTCGCAATTAATATCTATATGCTTCATTTGCAATTATATTTAAAATTAATAGAATCTGTAATTATGTCTAATTCCTTTTCCCGTTCAAAATACAAACGTTCGGCTTCATCGGCAGAAATTTCTGAAAAATTTATTATATCTCCTGGCTTTAATTGGGCACAAAGTGAAATATCTACATCAGCAATCCTGGCAATTCGAGGATAACCGCCTGTGGTTTGGCAATCAGCCATTAAAATAATTACATCGCCGCTCCCCGTTACCTGAATTGTTCCGGGTGTTACGGCTGTACTTAAAAGCTCTTTTTTTATTTTTCGATTTAAGGTTTTTCCTTCCAATTGATAGCCCATGCGATTGCTTTTAATTCCAACAGTATAAGGATTGGATAAAAAAGAAAGAATGGAATCTACATCAAACCAGCCAAATTCATTTGAAGGAACAACTCTAATGGTTTTTAAATCCAAAGGAATTAAATCTCTGGTATCAATGCTCCAATTTGTATATGGCTTACTTAAAAGCTGCTTAATGATGGTTGAAGTAAGAAAATTCATTTCATTATTACTATCCAAAACATCTCCTTTCTGCAAAACGCGACCATTAAATCCACCTAATTTTGCGGTTACATAAGTACTTTTGCTTCTCATCAAATCCGGCACATTCCAACCTCCTGCAATAGATACATAGGTTCGAACTCCTTGTTCGTTAACAATTAACTTAATTATTGAACCTTTCGAAAAAAGCAAAGGTCGATTGTGAGGCATAATATTTCCATTATAACTTAGATAAGCGCCTTGTCCGCTATAAGAAATGAGTATATCCGTTTCAGCTTTGAAACTGGCATCTGCGTAAGTAAATTCTATTGTTGCCGCATAATCGTCATTACCAATTGCCCTGTTTGCTAAACGATGCGCTAAACTATCCATCGCACCAGAAACAGGAACTGCCTGTGCAAGAAAATCATTTCTACCTAAATCCTGAATGGTGCTAAATATGCCCGGCTTAATGATACTTATTCTCATAAATTAGCTAAATCATTAAATTCATCAGCATTTATTGATTTAAACACAACTGTATCTCCAGCTTTTAAAAGCGCCGGACTATCTCGATTTGCATCGAACATTTTAAATGGTGTTCTACCAATTATTTGCCAACCGCCAGGTGTTTCCATTGGATAAATACCAGTTTGCTCTCCTGCAATTCCAACCGAACCCGCAGCAATTTTGGGATTTGGAAACAGCTTTCTTGGTGTTGAAATTCTTTTATCCATTCCACCCAAGTAGGCAAAACCCGGAACAAATCCAATCATAAAAACCCTGTATTCTATACTTGTATGCAAAGCGATAACTTCTTCCTCTCTTAAATTATTTTTGCTGGCAACCTGCGAAATATCTTGCCCAAAATCTCCACCATATAAAACAGGAATAATTACTTTATCACTTACAAAACTCGAATCGGTTTTCTCTGTAAGGCTAAGCAGATTAATATAAGATGATACTTTTTCGAAACAGGTTTCGCCAGATAAATTAGATTTTTTAACCAAAACCGGATTATAGAATATACTTAGCGTACTATATCCTGGAACGGTAGATGTTAATCCAGAGAAAGGATTTTGGACAATTATTTTATTAAATTCGGAAATCGTATCTGATAAATCTTCTCTTATACTATCGCCAAATTCTATTGTAACTGATTTTTCACTTAAAGCATAAATACGCATCGGAAAATCAGAAATAAAATTTTTAGTCATAGAATTAGGAGGAAAATCTTTTAAAAATAAATTAATTATCTAAATGGAAATTAAAAATCATCATATAATATTGTAATTGCAAAAGTTTAACCTTTCAATTTACATTATTAAAGCGAGCCGCCTTCTATCAGCATAGATTGGTCGATTATTGTCTGTGCAAAAGAACTTCCGGCAATACATTTCATCATCCTGTTAAAGGCTAATTTCCCTAACTTAAAGCCACTTGTTTCTGCATAAGTAATTTCAGGATAAAAAAGCTGAGGAATCATTCCATCGCTTATGGCTACAATCCCAATATCCTCTGGCGTTTTAAGTCCTTTTCTTTGTATTGCCTTCATGGCTCCGGCTAGTGTCTCATCGCTCATACAAAAAATCACAAAATCGTTCTTTTTATAATTAGATAATGCTTTTAATGTCATCGCCTCTGCCTCAGCAGAACTGGTAGCATGAACTGTTTCTAATATTATTTCTGAGCCATCATTTGAAATTACCTCAGCAAACTTTTGCAATCTTACTTGAGTAATTGACATATTCTTATCTCCAAAAACACCAAACACACGTTTGAAACCTTTTTTTAAAATTTCATTTGCAGCTAAAGTTGCCGCGTGTGCGTCGCCAACACAAATTTTATTGCAAGATTCATACTCCGGAACTTTATCAAAAAATATGACAGGAATACCTTGAGTATCTAATTTAAGAAATGGTTCTATTTCTTTGGTTTCGGAAGTTATGGCGATAAATATTCCACTAACTCTCTTATGCCTGCAACTTTTTAAAATCTCGAGTTCTATTTTCGGGTCGTTCGCAGAGCGATATATAATAACCGAGTAACCATACATACGAGCGTCTTCTTCTATCGAACTGATAAAAGAATGATAAAAGAAATTAGACAGGCTTGGAACAACTATAGCAAACTCCTTACTATTGTGCGTTCTGAGGTTTACCGCATAGGGATTTGGATCATATTCTATCAATTCGGCAAGTTCATTAACCTTTCTCTTTGTTTCTGGTGAAATATCAGGATGGTCTTTCAAAGCTCTAGAAACCGTTGATATACTTACATTTAGCTTTTCAGCTATTTTTTTCAATGTTGGGTTCTGACTCATTTAAGAAAAATTGGTTATTCAAATATAAGTTTTCCACAACAAACATTTTCGCAAATGTTTCCGCAAACGTTTGCGGTTATTATTCGTCATTTTCGCAAGTTTCGAATTGTTAATAGCTTTATCTTCATATTATTATTCGAAACAATAAATAACATCGATGCTAAGTCAGATTTATTTATTGAATCTATAATCTAACCAATACTAACTAAAACTAAACTTTAAAAATGTTTCTAACAAAACTGATTAAAGTGATTATGAGTAAAATCGAAATAGAAGAATACTCCCAATCACATCTCTTTTTAGTACCGATCCTAATTTCAATTTTTAGAGGAAACAAAATGATGAATGATGTTCAAACTCTTGCAAACGTGTTAGGCGTTTCCAATTTAGAAGGCTTAAAGAATTAATTTAATGCTTAATCAATGGTCAGTTACAAACTTAAACAACCTAAAATATGATAATAGCTTCAGAAAAAAAGGTTGAAAGTTTTTCATCCGGTATTAAGTTAAATTTTGGGTCGATTATAGCCATGAACTTTGGATTTTTCGGCATCCAATACAGCTTTGGTTTACAGCAAACCAATATGACTCCTATTTATTCGTATTTAGGAGCAAATGCCGACCAAATTCCACTTCTAAATCTAGCCGGCCCAATGACAGGATTGATTATTCAGCCGATAGTTGGTGCAATGAGTGATAAAACTACAAGTAGATTTGGCCGAAGAAGACCATATTTTTTAATCGGAGCTATTCTTTGTAGCATTTGCTTATTCGCTATGCCTTATAGCAGTTCTATATGGATGGCAGCAAGTATTCTTTGGATTTTAGATGCTGGCAATAATATTACTATGGAGCCCTATCGTGCCTTTGTTAGTGATAAACTGCCATCAGAACAACATGCACTTGGTTTTTTAACACAGAGCTTTTTTACAGGTTTAGGGATTACATTAGCAAACTTAACACCTGGTATTTTAATAGCTGCCGGATTAATCAGTATTCACTCCAGAAGTGCAAATAATATTCCATACACAACTTATGCGGCATTTTTTATTGGCGGAGTTGTTTCTATAGGTTCTATTATGTATAGCTGTTTCACCACTAAAGAAACACCGCTTACCGCAGAAGAAGTAGAAAAAGTAAAGGCAATGCCGGGTGGAATTGGAAGTATTCTTAAAGATATTTTAGAAGCTTTTAAGGTTATGCCGCTAACCATGAAAAAACTTGGTGTGGTTTATCTTTTCAATTGGTATGGCATGTTTATTTACTGGCAATTTATCACTTTGTGTTTAGCAAAAACTATATTCAATACTGTAAATCCATCTTCAGATGGGTTTGCTTCAGCACAATTGCTTACTGGAACCGTAAACGGCGGTTACAATGTGGTTACCTTTTTGGTCGCATTTCCTTTAGCTTATTTTGCAAGGAAAATCACAGCTAAAAGAGTCCATTTTTTTAGCTTGATAATTGGTGGCATGTGCCTCATTACTTTGCCAATGATTAAAAGTGAGGCTTTACTTTTCATCCCGATAATTGGATTAGGTATTGCATGGGCAAGTATGATGGGTACACCTTACGCAATGCTTGCTGGCAGTATCCCTAAAGCACAAACCGGGATTTTCATGGGCATATTAAACATGTTTATTGTAATGCCAATGCTGCTCGAAACCATCACTTTCAAATACATATACAAGTATATTTTAGGCCATAACCCCGAAAATGCCATACTATTTGCCGGAGCATTAATTGCCATTGGTGGAGTAATGGTTCTGTTCATCAAGAACAAAAGCGAAATACAAGCATGATAGATTCTACTGCATATAACCTTTCATTAAACCTTTTACAAGAGGCATCAACTCCGTTTGGATTTGTTGCGGCTGTGCAAGAACACGACAATTACAAACGTGTTTGGACAAGAGATGGGGTTATAACTTCAATTGCAGCATTATTAAGTGGCGATAAAAAATTAATAGAAACTGCCAAATTAACAATAGAAACCCTTCTGAACAACCAACATCCAGTTGGATTTATGCCTTCGAATGTTTCGCCATCTGGCGATGTGGTAAGCTATGGCGGTACATCGGGCAGAGCCGATAATCCATCATGGGCAGTAATAGGTTTATCAGCCTTCACTGTTTTAACTGATGATAAATCACTTTGGGGAAAATACCAGCCAGAAGTTAATAAATGCTTTTCGGTTATGGATGCATGGGAATTTAACGGCAAACATTTAATCTACGTACCACAAAGTGGAGATTGGGCTGATGAATATATACAACATGGCTATATACTTTTCGACCAGTTATTGAGGCTTTGGGCTTTGCGTTTAGCCTCATCAATAAAAGAAAATAAACTTTGGCAAGATAAGGCAGAGAATATCGTAAAATCTATTCAACAGAATTACTGGAAAATGGAAAGTAGTGAATCTGCCTATGCGCCGAATTTGCTTCATCAGATGAAAGATGCATCGGGCAAGTTTTGGTTAATGGGTTTTAATCCGGCAAGAGTTTACAAATACTTTGATTTGCAGGCTAACACTTTCGCATTGCTGCTTGAGATTGGAAATGAAGAACAAAATAATACAGTAATAAGCTGGATTAAAAACCTTTATGAACAGAAAAAATCCATTTTACCGTCCTTCTATCCTACTATTAAAGAGGGTGATGAGGACATGAATGACCTTAAAAACAATTATGCATATTCATTTCGTAATCAGCCAAATTATTTTCACAATGGTGGTTTATGGCCAGTTTGGAATGGATGGTTAGCATCAGCATTAGCAAAACAAGGAGAAACATCGCTGGCAAAAAGGATAACAGCGGATATTCATGCAGCTAATGCTAAAGATGATTTATTTAATGAATGCTTGCATGGTGTAGATAAAAACCCTTGTGGTATCCCAAATTGTACCTGGAGTGCTGCTGGAGCTATAATTGCAGAACAAGCAGTAAATGAATCTTTTATTAAGTTATTTAAATTTTAATTGGCCGAAAAGATGAATGAGAATACAGTACATATTTCGAAAAAGAAAGTTTTGGTAATCGGTGAATTACTAGCTGATTTAATATCAGAAAAAGATATAGAATCGCTTGCCTTTTCTTCGGGCTTTGTAATGAGCCAAGGTGGAAGTTCTGCCAATCTATGTGCAAATCTAAAGTGGATGAATGTTGATGCAGAACTTATTGGCTCAGTTGGTGATGATGGTTTGGGAACTTATCTGATTAATGAAATAAAAGAAGCAGGATTATCTGATAAATATTTAACTCGACTCTCTAACTTTCAAACGAGCCTAGTTCTGGTTGGAAAGAGCAAAAACACACCAGATTTTATTGCCTATCGTAGTGCAGATATTCAAATAAATAAAATTGATGACAGCTTAATTAATGATGCTAAATTACTTCATACTACTGCCTTTGCATTAAGTAAAGACCCGGCAAAAAGCAACATTTTAAATGCTTTTTCAAAGGCTTACAAGTTGGGCAAATATTTATCTGTTGATTGGAATTATGCACCCACTATTTGGAATGATGATAATGGTATTAACGTTTTTAAACAGATTTGCAGATTTAAACCGCTTATAAAAATCAGCCTTGATGATATAGAAAGGTTTACAGGAAGAAAGTTAAGTATTGAAGAATCTATGCAAGAACTTAATAATATAGATGTTAGTGCAATATGTCTTACTTGCGGAAAAGATGGTGTTTGGTTTAAAAAAGAAAATTCACCCTGGATTTATAAAGCTGCATTATCAGTAAAAGAAGTCATTAGCGTTACAGGAGCTGGAGATGCATTTTGGGCAGGCTTTCTAGCCTATTTTATTGAAGAAAAACCTATTGCGGAGTGTATTGACAATGCCCTAATAACGGCTTCTAAAAAAATCGGGAAGCTTGAACCACTCTATAAAAGAAGTCTTATTTAAATGTAAAATTAATCGTATATTAACACATAACTCCCTAACCAATAAATTATGCAAAAACATACCCCACCTTAGCTAAAGGAATATATTTTCCTAAAAAAACAAATTTTCTAACCAATTAATAAATCCATTATGAACATTACTCTACCAAAAAGCAATTGGTCTGTTTTACACTACAAGCAGAAATTGCAATCTTTAGAGAAACTTATAATTTTAAGTTTCTTTATGCTGTTGTTTAGTACAGCAGCTTTTGCACAAACCGTAGTTAAAGGTATCGTTTACGATAACGATAAATCGCCTATACCGGGAGCAACCATTCAAGTAGCTGGCACAAATACAAGAACACAATCTGATGTGGAAGGTAAATACGCTATCACAGCACCAAGTCCAACAGCAAAACTAATTTTCAGTTTTGTGGGCATGGAAACACAAACAGTTAGTATCAATAATCAAACAGTTGTTAACGTTACATTATCATCATCTAATAATTTAGATGCGGTAGTGGTTGTTGGTTATGGTTCTGTAAAGAAAAGCGATTTAACCGGGGCGGCTACAACTGTTTCGGCTAAAGATTTTAACAAAGGGCCTTTAAACGCACCCGATCAGTTAATTCAAGGTAAAGTTGCTGGTGTACAAATGATTAACAACAGTGGCCAGCCAGGTGGCGCATCTACAGTTAGAATTAGAGGTAACTCTGCAATTACAGGTACAGGGCAGCCTTTATATGTAGTTGATGGAGTTGCACTCGATGGTAGGTCAGCAAGACCATCTTCTAGTGCTGGTATCGGTACCGCACCAGATGGCAATCCCTTAAACTTTATCAATCCTGCTGATATAGAATCGATGGAAATATTAAAAGATGCATCTGCAACCGCAATTTATGGTTCGCGTGCAGCTTATGGTGTGGTTTTAATTACCACCAAAAGAGGTAAATCTGGAGATACAAAAATTGATGTCAGTGCATCTGCAGGCGTGAGCAATATCGCTAAAAAAGTAGATGTATTATCTGGTGATGAATACCGTGCCGCATTAGCAAGGTACAACCTGACTACTGGTAATTTCGGTTCTAGTGTAGATGCGCTTGATGCAATTACAAGAACAGCTTACAATCAAAATTACTCTGTTGGTATCAGCGGTGGTGCAAATGGAAATACTTATCGTGCCTCACTGGGTTATCAAGACCAACAAGGTATAATCAGATCAACTGACTTTAAGAAATACAGTGCTGGTTTTAATGGAAACTTTAAGTTTTTAGAAAGCAAAAAATTAGGTCTTGATGTAAACATGATTAGTAACCAATACTTAGAAAGCATCGCACCAATTACTACCGATGCTGGTTTTACTGGAAGTTTAATCAGTCAGGCATTAGCGTGGAATCCGACTCAATCATTTTATAACGCTGATGGAAGTTTATTCATCGATTATGGTACTACAACGATTAATCCAATGGCTGCATTAGCGGCGAATAACGATAAATCGAAAGTATCAACTATTTTAGGAAGTGTTTCTCCTTATTACAAAATAACGCCTTGGTTAGAATATCGTATGCTTGCAAGCGTAAATTACAGCACAGGTATCAGAAGAGCATCAACCAGAAGTTTCTTAAATCTTCAGGGTATTCAACCATCAGGTGCATTTCTTGGAGGTTATGCAAGTTACTCTAACAGTGAATTAATTACGCAGCAATTTACAAATACTTTAAATTTCAATAAAGAGATTGTTAGTAAGTTAAATTTAAACGCAATTATCGGTTATGAGTATTCTAGTTTCATAAACAAAGGAACAACGAATACCGCTACTGGTTTTGGCGAAATTGATGGTGATTATACTGATGCTTTCCAAACAACTGCACCAGCAAACCGCACTTTTTCTGCTTATAATAGCCCAACTACAGAATTGCAATCATACTTCGCAAGAGCAATTTTTAATTATGATAGCAAGTATATTTTAACAGCTACCATCAGAGCAGATGGTTCTACTAAGTTTGGTAAATCTAACCGCTATGGATACTTTCCTTCGTTAGCTGCTGCATGGGATATTAAAAAGGAAAGCTTTATGGTTAACAATGAATGGATTAATCAGTTGAAATTAAGAGTGAGTTATGGAAAAACTGGTAACCAGGATTTTCCATCCGGTTCTGCTCAACAGCGTTATGATTACGGTAACTCAAATGGAGCACCAACTTTAATTGCCATTAACAATGCAAACCCAAATCTTAAATGGCAATCGGATGTACAAACTAACGTAGGTGTAGATTTCGCTGTATTAAAGAACAGACTAACAGGTTCAATTGAGTATTTCCATAAAAAAACTAACGATTTACTGTTTCCGCAGATTTCATTCGTACCGGCAGTGGGTGGTAACGTACCAACATGGGTAAATTTACCTGGTCAAATCATCAATAAAGGTTTAGAGTTAACTTTAAACGGAAACATTATTGAACAAGATAATATCTCTTGGTCTTTAGGTGGAAATGCAACTTTCATTAAAAATGAGGTTCAAAATATCAGCGGTATCATAAAAACAGGTTCGTTAAATGGCCAAGGCTTAAGTGGTGTTACTACAGAAGTTATTCAAAATGGTTTGCCTTTATTTGCTATGGTAACCAGACAATACAATGGTTTGGATGCTAACGGATTTTCACTTTATACTGATGATGGTTTTACCAACTATTATGTAGGTAATCCGAATCCGAAAGTTATAATGGGTTTAAGTACCAATTTCAGATATAAAAAATTGTCTTTTACAGCTAATTTTAATGGTGCATTCGGACAAGACATTTATAATAACACAGCAAACTCTGTATTGGCCATTTCTAACTTAGGTACAAGAAATATTTCTTCTGCGTTGGCAACCTTACCAGTTCCAGAATCGTTAGCAAATCCAATAGCTGCATCATCAAGATATATTGAAAAAGGTGATTATGTGAAATTGGCTAACGCAACGCTTAACTATAATTTTGGAAATATCGGTAAAGCAATAAAATCATTAAACGTTTATGTTAACGGACAAAATCTTTTTGTAATTACCAATTATACTGGTTTTGACCCTGAGGTTAACGTTAATAAAGGTGTAAGTGGCGTTCCATCGGCGGGTATTGATTATACGGCGTACCCAACCGCAAGAACATTCAATTTTGGCGTTAATTTTTCTCTATAATTTTTAATAAATAAAAACATGAAAAATAAATATATTTTCGGTTTTGCTGTGGTTGCCCTAAGTTTTTCAGGTTGCACCAAGCTTGATGAAAACCTGAACGGTCAGGTAGGAAGTGCAGGGGTTTCGGGTGGCAATGTATCCAGTTTACTGGGTGCAACTTATTCTGCTATGATAGGCCCATACCAGGCTCCATGGAATTGGTCTGCTTTGCAAGAAGTAACCTCAGATGAAATAATTGTTCCAACCAGAGCAGGTGACTGGGACGATAACGGCGCCTGGCGTGCTTTACATTTACATAAATGGGCACCAGACAATTCAAGAATTTCTGATGTTTTCAGAGATTTAAACAGTATTTCTTACGTAGCAACAAGTGTTCTTGGCGCAAGTCCAACAGCTGCACAAGCTGCGCAAGCTAGGTTTTTACGTGCTTTTGCTCAGTTTTCTATTTTAGATGGATGGGGACAAGTGCCATATAGAGATTCAGGTGAAGATGTAACTAAACCATCAAGAGTTAGAAATGCAGCTGATGAAATTGCTTATTTGATTAATGAGTTAACAGCAATTATCCCTGATTTACCAGCAGGACCAGCAAATGTTGCAAATAAGAATGCTGCAAAAGTGCTTTTAATGAAAGTTTACTTGAATAAGGGCGCTTTCCTAAACCGAAACGCACCAACTTTCGATGCAGCAGATATGGCAAAAGTGATTACACTTGCTGATGAAATTACTGCTGGTGGATATACTTTAACAGCTAACTATTTTGATAATTTTGCCCCTACAAATGATATTCTTTCAAAAGAAAATATTTTTACAGCACAAAATCTTGGTGGTACTGCTGGTAGCGATTTAGATGGTCAATGGAAGTGTACAACACATTACAACCAAAATCCAAGTGGTTACAATGGTTTCTCTACGCTTTCAAATTTTTATGCAAAGTTTGAAGCCAGCGATACAAGAAGAGGTGGTTCTTACGCTGGTCAAACCAATGTTTCTGGTATTAGAATTGGTTTCTTGGTAGGTCAGCAGTTAAATCAAAATGGCGTTGCTTTAAAAGATAGAAAGGGTAATCCTTTGGCTTTTACTCCAGAGGTTAGCATCATTGAACGTGATCCAAATCACTTAGAGGTTGCCGGTATCCGAGTTATTAAATATCCCATCGATTTTGCAAATTCAGGTTCAAACAAACCAGACAACGATTGGGTTTATTTCCGTTATGCTGATGTATTATTAATGAAAGCTGAAGCGCAATTAAGAACATCATTAGCACCACAAGCATTGGCGATTGTAAATTCAATCAGAACGGTTAGAGGTGCGTCTGCATTAACAAGTTTAACTTTAGATATTTTGCTTGATGAACGTGGTCGTGAACTCTACTGGGAAAGTTTTAGAAGACAAGATTTAATTCGTTTCGGAAAATTCCTTGCTGCATGGCAAGAGAAACCAGCTAGCGAAGCTAAATATTTAGTATTCCCTATCCCAGATAATCAACTTGGAAATCCAAATTTAATTCAAAACCCAGGTTACTAACTAAGCATAAAAATAATTAAGACTAAGCCTGATAACTCAGGCTTAGTCTTTTAGTACAAAAACTATTAAAATCTATCATGATAAAAATCACGCCATTTGTTTTAATGATGCTATTTTTTGGCTTAGCAGTACAGGCGCAAGATCCCTGGAAAATCAAGGCGGATAAAATAGATCCTAATAATTATTATGGTGTTACCGTTGCTAATGGAATTATCGGAATTGTTTCTGCACCACAACCTTTCAAAGTAAAAAATGTTGTTTTAGCTGGCGCTTATGATACTTATGGCCGTGGTCGTGTAAGCAACTTTTTAAATGGTTTTAACTTACTTAATATGTATGTTGAAATTGACGGAAAAAGACTTGATGGGCAAAACGTACAAGAGATGCAGCAAGAGTTGGATATGCAGCATGCTTCTTTTACAACACAGCTAAATTACGGCAGCAAAGCAATCATAAAATATACTTATTATGCTTTAAGGCAATTACCTTATTCTGTACTAATGGATGTTACCATTACTGCAAAAGAAGATTTAAAATTAACCGCTGCCAGTGTAATGGAAACGCCTGATGCACTTCGCGATGTAGAGAATTATTACAATGAAATTGATAGACCTCATGTAACCCTTAGTTTACTAACATCAACGGCAAAAAGTCCGACAGGTAAATTGCAGTTATGCGCATCTAACAGTTTTTTATTTAATGAAGCGCATGGAAGTGAGCCTAAAATTATTCACGAAATGTGGGATAATAACAGCCACCTAATGAAGTTTAATAAAACCTTAAAAACTGGCGAAAGCTACACTTATTCTGTTGTTGGAAGCACAATAAGTTCTGCTCAACATGCCGACCCGCTTAATGAAGCTGAGCGAATGACAATTTTCGCTAAACTTGAAGGGCATGATAGGTTAATTAAATTTCATAATGCTGCCTGGGATGAACTTTGGAAATCAGACATCAAGATAGATGGCGACCCACAAGCGCAACAAGATGTTCACAGTATGCTCTATCATTTAACAGCCTTCTCAAGAGCAGGTACATCCTACTCTTTATCACCAATGGGATTATCTGGTTTAGGTTACAATGGCCATGTTTTTTGGGATACCGATATATGGATGTTTCCTGCATTGCTGGTTTTACATCCTGATATCGCTAAATCTTTAATAGAATATCGTTTCGAGAGATTAGAAGCGGCGAAGAAAAATGCATTCGCTCATGGTTTTAAAGGCGCTATGTACCCATGGGAAAGTGCAGATACAGGTGTTGAGGAAACTCCGGTTTGGGCATTAAGTGGTCCTTTTGAGCATCACATTTCTGCCGATGTAGCATTAGCTGCATGGAATTATTACTGTGTAACGCAAGACAAAACCTGGTTAAAAGAAAAAGGCTGGCCAATTTTATCTCAAACAGCAGATTTTTGGGCGAGCAGAGTAGAAAGAAATGGCCAAAATCAATTTGATATTAAAAATGTGGTAGCAGCCGATGAATGGGCTGAAAATGTAGATAATAATGCTTTTACAAATGCAGCGGCTAAGTTAAATTTGAAAAACGCAAATTTAGCAGCTGCAATTTTAGGTATTCCTTTAAATAAAGACTGGGAATTGGTTGAAAAAAATATTCCTATTTTAAAATTTCCAGATGGCGTTACTAAAGAACATGCAAGCTACAAAGGCGAAGGTATAAAGCAAGCTGATGTTAATTTATTGGCTTATCCCTTAAAAACCATTGTGGATAAAAATCAGATAGAAAAAGACTTAGCTTATTACGAAACCAGAATTCCTGATGAAGGAACACCTGCAATGACACACGCAATTTTCGCATTACTTTATGCAAGAACAGGAAATGGCAATAAGGCTTACACCTATTTTAAAGAAGCTTATCAACCAAATTTGAACCCTCCATTTAGAGTTATTGCAGAAACTAAAGGTGGTACAAATCCATATTTTGCAACTGGAGCTGGTGGTGTATTGCAAAGCGTTTTAATGGGTTTCGGAGGATTAGATATTTCTGCAAAAGGAATTTCACAAATCCCTTCAGTTTTACCTTCAAACTGGAAATCGTTAAAAATTACCGGTGTTGGAATGGATGGAAAAACATTTATAAACACCAATAAAAAATAATAAAAAAGCATCGTTTATTGCTAAAAAAGGCATAAAACGATGCTCTTAAATCAAAATCTATTTCAACAACTTCAGCAAAACACCGTTTGTCCAACCAAAACCATCTTGTAAAGGATATTCTCCTCCTCCACCCCCTTTACTATCGGCATTAACAACATTATATTTTTCCATCAACTTACCTGTTTGTTTAAATACGGCAATGTTTAAATTAACCCATCGGTTTGTTACAGTATCAGCAAGTTTATCATAACCATAATTGCGTAATCCTTGTATACTAACCCATTGCAAAGGCGCCCAGGCATTTGGCGAATCCCATTGTTCTTTAGTTGTTTTAAGTGTTGATACTAAACCACCTGCTTTTAAAAAATCTTTCTCCACTTTTATCGAAACTAACTTAGCCTGTGTAGGGGTTGCCAATTTAAAATACAAAGGAAATAAAGCAGCTAAGGTAAATTGCTTCGAAGAACTTTGCATTTTCCAGTTGTAATCGGTAAAAAAATTCAAATTACTATTCCAGAAATACTTTAAAATAGCAGCTTTGCGTTTGTCAGCTTTAGCTAAAAACAATTTGGCTTTTGCTATATTTCCTGCTTGCTGATTTGCCTCTGCAATCGTCTTTTCCAAATTATACATCAGTGTATTCAAATCTACCGGAAGCAAATCAGTTGTTATAATCTGGTTAAAATTTTCTCCATCGGCAAACCAACGGCTGCTAAAATCCCATCCAGATTCTGCTGCAGAACGCACATTTCTTAAAAATGCTGAAGGAAGCTGTTTAGTCATTTTTGCAGCTTCAAAATCTTCGCGAAAAGATTCCTCTCTAGGTTGATCGCCAGCATCGTAATAACGATTTAACAGACTTCCATCCTTAAGTTTTACCGAATGATTAATTGCTTTACCAATGCCCAATGTAGAAGCTCCTTTCATCCAAAAATTGTATTCTTTTTCTAATACACCTTTATAATCACTCAATTTAACATCTGGATTGTTCTCAGCTAATAGTTTAACCATAGCAGCAAAAAATGGTGGCTGTGAGCGAGTTAAATAGTAACTTCTATTTCCATTTGGAATAAAACCATAGGTATTAATCAGATAGGCGAAATTATCAATCATATCTTTCATAATCTTTATCTTTCCAGCCTTTTTCAAACCAAGCATGGTAAAATAAGAATCCCAATAATATATTTCTCTGAATCTTCCACCAGGAACAATATAAGGTTTAGGTAGTGGCAATAAAGAAGTTCGGATTTCTGAAATCTGATCAGGACTTCTCTCCAACACTGTCCAAAGTGTATCTAAATGTTTTTCAATACCTGCGCCTATATCAGATTTATATAATGCATTATGATTTTCTGGCATACTGAAATACTCCTCAACAAATTTCTTAAGGTCGAATTCTTTTAGATCTTTTTGAGCTGTGTAAGCTTCCATAATTACCTTCGATGTCTTTTTAGGAATGGCATCGGCAAAAGACTTACTATCAGGATAGATGCTTGCTAATTGTACCTTTTCGAATAAACCAGGATACGTTTGCCTCGGACTAAGTTCTTTTTGTGCAACCGATTTTAAGGAAATAAATAGGAAGCAAATGATTAGTATTTTTCTCATAAAATATAATGATGATACTAAAGATAAATAAAATATATGCTAAAACACCTCGAAATTTCATTAGTTTTAAGTGCTAAAAACATATAAAAAAGCATTTAAAACAAATTAATAAAAGTTAAGTTTACCTATATTAGGTATCGACTAATTAATGTTATGGCCGGAAATCAAAACCATTTTTTTTCTAATTTGCCCATCAATAAAATCCCGCTAAGCAGGTTACTTGTAAATAAAAGTGTCTTTAAAGATGTACCAAATGATTGGCATGTTATCATTACAGATATTAAAGGTTCTACTACTGCCGTTTTATCTGGCTTGCATGAAACGGTAAATCTTATCGCAACCGGAAGTATTGTTACAGTTTTAAATATCGCTTTTAAAGCGAAAATTTTAGTTCCCTTTTTCTTTGGTGGTGATGGCGCAACCTTTATAGTTCCTTCTGCTATTGTAAAAGATGTGATGAAATCGTTGCTACTTTACCGAACCAATACGCTTCAAAATTTCAATCTCGATTTAAGAGCTGGAATCATTCCTGTATCAGAAATTTACTTAAATAATTGTTCGCTTAAAATATGCAGATTTAATAGTACCGAAAATTTTTCTATCCCGATTGTATTAGGCGATGGATTGGAATATGCTGAAAAGATTATTAAAGGCGAGGGTTATTTATTGAGCGGTCATGATGAATCGGAAGAGGAGTTAGATTTAAGTGGTATGCAATGTAGATGGGACAAAATTGAACCGCCAGAAAACAGTGAAGAAATTGTAACGCTTTTAGTTCTTGCAAAAGATTATCAAAAACAAGCCGAAGTTTTTAGCAAAGTTATAAGCCACATCGATGCGATTTATGGTAATCAGGAAAAGCGGCAGCCTATTTCAATTCCTAAATTAATCTTCAGAACCAGTTTCAATAATTTGGGTAAAGAAATGAAGCATCGTTTAGGGAAAATCAAATTTCTAGAGCTGATAAAAACCTGGGTTATTAACCTTTATGGCCGATTGTATTTTAAAACCGAAAGCGGCAAAAACTACCTTAAACAATTAGTAGAAATGTCTGATACTCTTGTTATCGACGGTCGAATAAATACCGTAATTACCGGAACAAAAAGCCAAAGACTTAAACTAGAGAAAGTCTTGAATGAAATGGAAAAACAAGATAAAATCCTCTTTGGTTTGTATGTGAGTAACGCATCTGTAATGTCTTGTTATGTAAGAGATTTAGCAGACGACCATATTCATTTCGTTGATGGCTCTGAAGGTGCTTACACTCAGGCTGCGAAGATTTTGAAAGAGAAAATCAAATTTCAACAAAAAAATACTCAATAAAAAAGCACAGATGCCGTAATCCACGGCATCCGTATTTTAAATTGTTTTGTTTAAATGGTGATGAAATATCATATCTGTTACGCATCATTAACTAAAATAAATTCTCTAATAAAAATATCTATTTAATAATTAAGCGAGATTCTTTAGAGCCATAAAGTTATAATACAGATCGAAAACCAAATAATTGATAATCTGAAAAACAATCGAAATCGTATTGATAATGTTTATTTAACCTTGAAATAGAGTTAAAAAGAGTAATTTTGCAGAATGAAAAACACAACAATTATAGCATCTGTATGCCTGCTTTTATCAGCGTGCAGTTCTTCTTCTCGCTTGTCTGAAAATGGCTCAGATAGTGATTCTACTGCAAAGGAGCAGGTTAACACTCAAAAACCAACAACAATTACAGGAAAAATGTTTGCACTACCAACGGCTAAAGTTGGCGATTCGGTTAAAATACGTTTCACTGTTTATAATGAAACGGATAGCACCCGTCAGTTTTGTAAATGGCATACGCCATTTGAGCCATTGCTTAGCAAATATTTAGACATTACAGCTGATGAAGGTACGGAAGCACCTTATAAAGGTCCAATGGCAAAAAGAGTTATGCCGCCTCCTGCAGATAGTTATGTTTCTTTAAAATCAGGAGATAGTCTGGTTTCAGAAATTAATGTTTTAAAAGGTTATGATTTTTCAAAACCAGGTAAATACACTATCAAATACAATGCAGCGAACATGAGTGGTATTGTAGTTAAAGACAGCATCATTTTATCACTTTTAAAATAGTAAAATTGGGTTCGGCTATTATTTGCCGAACCCAATTTTATTCTACAATATAGATCTTATTAACCCTCCATCCACCCGAATAGATGCTCCATTAGTACCAGAAGATAATGGACTACAATAATAAGCAACCGCATTTGCAATCTCCTTTACATCTAAAAATCTTTGTATCAATGATGTAGGTCGCATATTTCTAAAGAAGTCGGTTTCAACATCAGCTGTTGTTAGATTACCCGATTTTGCTAAATCTTCGATAAAAGCACCAACACCTTTAGATTTTGTTGGGCCGGGTAAAATCGAATTAACCGTTACATTAGTTCCTTTGCACAACTCAGCAAGCCCTCTACTTACCGCCAACTGTGCAGTTTTTGTCATTCCGTAGTGAATCATCTCTTCAGGAATAAATACAGCTGATTCGCTGGATATAAAAATAATTCTTCCCCAATTTTTATCAAGCATTTTTGAAAAAAAATAACGAGATAGCCTAATGCCACTCATTACATTAACTTCAAAAAATCTAAACCAATCTTCATCAGATATTTCAGTAAAAGCTTTAGGCTCGAAAATACCGGCATTATTAACTAATATATCGATATGAGGTAACTCTGCAATTAATTTAATGACGTCTCCTGCATTTGAAAAATCGGCCGCAAAACCCAAAACACTTCCCTGTGGATTCAAATCTCTAAGTTCTTTCATTGCTGCATCTACACTTTCATTACTTCTTCCATTTATAATCACATTAGCACCTTCTTTTAATAGGTTTTCAGCAATAGCAAAACCTATTCCGGCGGTAGAGCCACTTATAAATGCAGTTTTATTTTTAAGTTGTAAATCCATTTTTATAAATTATTTCCTAATTCGATTTAAATACAAAGGCCTTAAAATATTAATTCATTTTCCAATCTGGTCTTTCAAAATGACAGGTATATCCATAAGGATTTTTCTGTAGATAATCCTGATGTTCTTCTTCAGCATTCCAGAAATCTGTTGAAGGCACCACCTCGGTTACAATTTTACCTGGCCATACGCCTGATGCATCCATTTCACCAATTAAAGTTAGAGCCGTTTCTTTTTGAATCTCATCTTCAAAGAAAATTGCTGATCTATAAGATGTACCAACATCGTTTCCTTGCCTGTTTCTTGTTGTTGGGTCGTGTATCTGAAAGAAATATTCCAGCAGTTTACGATATGATAAAATTGTAGGGTCAAATATTATCTCAATGCCTTCTGCATGGCTTCCATGGTTACGGTAAGTTGCATTAGGAACATCACCACCAGTATAACCAACAACTGTTGAAATTACACCCGGAAGTTGACGGATAAGTTCCTCTACACCCCAAAAGCAACCTCCAGCCAAAATGGCTTTTTCAGTATTCATATGTTAATTCGTTTTTATAATTAAAGTTACATTACTACACTGTAAACGGCAAGAATTGATAGAAAAATGCCATTTTAAAGACATGTCTTCCTTTAGAATTGTTTTATGAAACAAAAGATTACTATTATATAATTGTTTTTGATTTTATTGCAGGCGCAAAATCTTTCAATTTAACCTCACTAGTTGTTTTAGCATTATTTTCATAAAAAGGAGAAGCTAATAAACTGCTGTGTAAACTTTCATATAATTCAACAACCTGTGTAGTCAAATTTCCCTGTAAGTGGCTTACCGATATTCACTAAAGAACCTGTGATTATAATTTTCATCATTTATGGTTTATTTATAACACGAAGCTAATCAAGTACTGGAGAATGGAAATGTAATCCGTTAAACTAAATTTTTGATTTTTCTAAATCTTCTGGAAAGGCTACTAACTCATTTTCAAAATTAAATACCATAGATTTTACTGAGCTTCCATCGTATTTAAGATAGTGAATTACTAATAACGATTTGAAATCAATAAACATAGCAACTTTAGGCATCAGGTTTTTAACAAAAGCTGTAGGCGATAGACCTTCCTTGAGGTAGATGTGGACTTCAAAAGCAGTTTCCCATACCATATGATCTATACTATCTGGCCATTCCAGTTCAATTTTTTTTACAAAGGTGCCAACTTTTTGTCTTTCGATAATTTCATGCATATAGAGTTAGTTAAGTTTAGGGATTTTTAATAAAAAAATGCTTTTAAAAAGAATTCTTAAAAAATCAGAATGCGAAGTACTGAAAAAAAGTTTCTTAATTTTTCTGTTTTATGCCAAAACCTTTAAATATTATGCCAATTGATTAAGATTACTAAATTTTCCAACTATATCATTAATTGTTAGAAGGCACTATTACGAACCACAACTATAAGGAATAAAAAAGCAAACCTAGACTTTATAATGCGTATTTTATGTAAACAGAGCCAAATATTATGCATCTTTAAGCTGTGTAATTAATTAGTTACATTAAATGTACATACCTTTGCTGCCTTATGTTCTTTTTAAGAAAAAGATATTTTATCCTCTAAATTTTTTTATAGCTTTTAACACTATTAATGACTTTCACTTGCATTATCATTGATGACGATCCCGGAACCATTGAACAGCTTACAGAATACATTTCGCTAATTCCGGAGCTTAGTCTGCTTAAAGGTTTTACCAATCCTATGCTTGCTATAGAAGAAATAAATCGCTCCTCAGAGCCTTTGGACTTTCTTTTTACGGATATAGAAATGCCAGAAATTAGCGGCATAGAAGTAGCAAAACAAGTAGGCAACAAAATTAAAAGCTTAATACTTGTCTCTTCTCATTTAAAATATGCTGTTGAAGGTTATGATTTGGCCGCAAAACAGTTTTTACCGAAACCATTTAATTTTAAAAAGTTTGAGTTGGTGGTTAATAATGTGATTGCAAACATTATTAAGGAAAGACCTTTTTTATGGATTAAGGTTGGTAAAAAGAATGAATTTATAAAAACCGATATTGATCAAATTATTGCATTTGAAGGGGCATCGAACTATATAAAAATTCACAGCATTAATAAAACAGTAATTACTTACGGCAAAATCTATGAGTTTGAAAAATTACTAGAGAAATACACTGGCTTTATTAGAATAAATAAATCTTTTATTATCTCAGAAGCTTATATAGAGAAAATCGAAAATAACATGGTTTATCTATCAAAGAATATTCAGGTAAAAATAGGTTCTACTTTTAAGAAATCTTTCTCACTCCGTTTAGAAGAAATTACAAAGACAAGTGCTGTTTAAATAATAATCAAAACCTAAAAAAGAAAAGGGTCGTAATTTTATAAATTACCACCCTTTTTTATGCGGAAAGCGAGGGATTCGAACCCCCGGACCTATTACAGTCAACAGTTTTCAAGACTGCCGCATTCGACCACTCTGCCAGCTTTCCGCTGCAAAAGTAATCATCTAAATCAAATCTACAAGCCTTAGTATAAATAAAAAGTTTAGACTAATGTTAACCCTATGGTAATCAACGAAAATATTTTTAATTGCATGTATTAATACCATAACATTATTAATAAAATTGATATGCAAAAAAGTAATAACTTGGAATAGTAAACTTGCGAGACTAGAGTTATCTGCTTAAAGATTTTTCAAAATCTTCGAAAAGGACTTCAAGGTCAGTTTTCTTTATAAAAATTGCTCCGTATTCTTGCGGAACATCTTCTATTTCTGTAAGCACAGTAACCGTCTTGATATTTAAATCAACCAGTTTAGATAGTTCTTTAAATTTAGAGGGTGCTAATTTGAAAACCATACATTATGCCTTTAGAGATTCAGCATACTAAAGTAAAAGAAAAAGATCGAAAAAACTTAATTCACTACCTAAAAGAGTAAAATAATTTGTTTTATTTATCAACATATATACTTTGTCCACAATTACTTAAGCAAATGAATACTTATAACGAATATTAAAAGACTTTTTTATGCAAATTTATTTTTCCCTATAAGTTTGTTCAAATTCCTCAAGCTTTACCTCTAATTCTGTTTTTTTAAGAAAAATTGCTCCAATTACTTCAGACATGTTTTTTACTTCTGTTAAAAAAGTTACTGAATTTTTATTAACTAAGAAAATCTGTGTTAATTCGTCAAATTTTTCTGGTCCTATTTTAAATATCATACAATCTTTGTTCATAGTTAGATTATAATCTGCAAACAAAAACTCAACCAAAAATCCTTAAAGTTGTAGAATTAATAATTCAATTAAATAAAATATGTATATTTTTTTATTAAAAAACGATTAGCAATATCTCAATTTAAGATAATTAAGAATTAATTATAAATGATTGATAAAATAATGTTGAGTTAATAATAATCCTTGTTTCGAAATTATATTACTATCTAATCTACTGAATTACTCGACATATCTCGGAGAAAAATTCATTCGAAATTTTGCTTCCGTCGAGTCTGTGCAAAACCCCATCAATTCTTTGAACATAACCATAGAAAAGACCATCAATCATAACTCTGTAAAGCGAAACATCGTCTTTAACAGCTGTAATTATGATTATAGTTCCCTCTAAGTTTATAATTCGGGTATCAGTACCCGGCAAAATATGCATAACGCAAAGTTTGTCAATTATAACTTTGAAAGCAAATATTAAATTAAAAATGAAATTACAAACAAAACGCCACTAATTAAATGTAAAAATCAAATTCCGGCAATCTGTTTTATAGTATCAAAATGTTCAATTTTTAAAGGTTTACTTAAAAAACCTTGAACAAGTTCATAGTTTTTTGCCTTAAGTCTATCAGACTCGTTTTCTGACGATGAAAGCAGAATTACTTTAATTTTAGAAGCATAAGATCTGTGTTTTAAAACATCTAATAAGTCCCAGCCATTCATACCAGGCATATTGATATCTAACAAAAGTAAATATTCTGCATCAGATACCTTAGAATTGTCAAGAAATTCTAGTCCATTTTTAGCATTTAAAAAGAACATAGAATCTTCATAAAATTCTGTTTGCTGAATTAAAGTTTCGTGGATGAATAATACAAGTTCATCATCATCAATATTTAATAGCTTTATCTTCATCTATAACATCTTCCCCAACTATATAATTTACCTATAATAAAAACCAAAAATGATAGTAACCTGTTTTTTTCAGGGAGCAAATATATTAAAATAACTCTTTCACAATTGAAATAATTAGGTGACAATACAAAAAATTGAATATTTTATATTTCAATCACATTTGATGGTATAAACAAGTTGACAAGGTAAAAGTTTTATAATCTTTTAACATACAACACTTTACATAAAAGCACTATTTTTTAACGCCTGCATTTTTTCTTTATATGCCATATAAGTGTCTAATTCATTGAAAAATATTCATATTTGAAGAAATAAGTTAATGAGAGATTGTTAAAATTTTAACGTAACTTATAATAACAAATCATAACTATTATGCCTACACATCCCGGCTATTTTATTTTTGACCTGATTGCCGGACCTGCCATTTTACTAAAACAGGAAGGCAAGAAATTAATCATTATTGCGGTTAATCACGCTTATGAGTTACTAACCCTTACGCAAAGTAAGTTGTTAATTGGTACTGACATAAATAACCCAGAGAATCTGGCAGATGAAAACAAATGCTTCTTTGAGCAAGAATTGATAAAAGCATCTATACAAAAATCAACTATTGAACTCTGTGTAGATAAACTAACTATTAATACCAGTCTATTTCCAACTGCAAAACTTAAAACAAAAAATAACACCGAATTAACGGTAGAACATATTCCGATTTATGACCATAATGAAAATGTTTTTCTCTGGATTCAAAGCATTGGGGTTAGCGAAACAAAAACATTAAATCAGATTGATGAAAGTGAGCAGCGGTTTCGAAGCCTTGTCCAAGATGGCTCTGATTTAATCGCAATATTGAACGAAGAAGGCACTTATAAATATGTTAGTCTAACCTCTGAAGCCGTGCTGGGATTTTCACCAGCATATTTAATTGGCAAAAATGCATTCGATTTTATACATCCAAATGATAAAGATGCTGTATATGAACAATTTCTTGAAATTGAAAGAAACAAAAGGCTAGTTCTTAGACCTTTCAGATTTAAATCAATATCAAATGAGTGGAGATGGATTGAAACTATAATGACGGATTTAAGAAATGATCCTTCTATACAAGGTATTGTTGCAAATTCCAGAGATATAACCGCAAAAATTGAAGCCGAAAAAGCACTTCTACTTAGCAATGAACGTTACAAGTACGTTACAATGGCAACCTCTGATGCTATATGGGATTGGGATGTAGAAGATAACAGTCTGTACTGGGGAGAAGGCTTCACGTCACTTTTTGGGCTTAAAGGGCCTCCTGGCTTTGTTAATATTTCATCCTGGATATCTCGTTTACATCCCGAAGATGTTGAAAGAGTTGAAAAAGGAATTTATGCTGTAATTAACAGTAAAGGCACAAACTGGAAGGATGAATATCGTTATTTAAGAGAAGATGGTAGTTATGCTTATGTAGTAGACAGAGGATTTGTGATTAGAGACAATGATGGGAATGCGATTAGGATGGTCGGTGCAATGCATGATATTACCCAAAGGAAAAAAGAAGAACAGCAATTGCGATTATTAGAATCGATGGTAAAACACACTAAAGATGCTGTAATGATTACGGATGCAAATCCAGAAAACTCAAAATCTAAGATAACCTACGTAAATCATAGTTTCACAGAAATGACGGGTTATTCTATTAAAGAATCTTTAGGCAAATCTCCAGAATTTTTGGCCGGAAAAAATACATCAAAGAAGACGCTTAAAGAATTGAGGGCTACTATGAATAATTTTCAGGCAAACGAGGTTACAATGATTAACTACAGGAAGGATGGCTCGGAATTTTGGATGAATATTGCTATGACTCCTCTTTCTGATGAAAACGGAAATTTTACGCATTGGGTTGCTATACAAAGAGATGTTACCCAGCAAATGAAATATTATAATGCCATAGAACAGCAAAACGAACGCTTAAAAGAAATATCATGGATGCAATCTCATGTTTTGCGTGCTCCACTAGCCAGGCTTTTAGGTCTTACATATATCTTAAAAAATAAAATACCACAACAAAGGATGTCTGATTTGGAAATAACAAATGAGATTGAAAACTCCGCTCAAGAACTTGATTCTATAATAAAAAAGATAGTTCTAAAATCTGATGAGCTGGAAGAGTTGGGATAAAGATTTAAATAAAACATTCTTAGGTTAATTTTTATCCTTTATAAGTACCCAAGTTAAACAAGCTAGATTATTTTCATAATTTTATCAGGTAATTTATAGATACCATGCCGCTTAACCGAATTTCAGAAACAGATTTACAAGCATACAAAAACGACCTTTCTGACACCGAAAAATCGGCTACAGAACTTTTTTCAAACCTAAAAAAATTAAAAAACAGGTTTAAATTAAATGAGGCCGAGTTTATTAGGTTTAAATACATATTAGCGAAAAAACGTTTAGAAAACGATTATCTGTTAAAAAAAGAACACTGGGATTCGGAAATTTCGGAGCTTAAAAAACAGTTTAAGCAATTAGACAATCGCATTATTGCCGCAGAACAAAAATTAAAGCATGGCATTCCAGAAGATCTATTGATTATGGAAAAACTAATAACCGAGCAGGAAGCTATAGTTTCCGACCAGGAAAAGCTTAACCTAGCCGAAGCAGAACTAATTGCACATGTTAGAAATATAGATATTGAATATGGCAAGGAGCAGGAAAAACTAAGTCAGCTTAACACCCAAAAAAGCATTAACAACAATAATGAAATAACGCCTGTAGAATTATCAATTGATAAAGCCGAAAAAGAGATCCGGCTTAAATCTACTTTTGTTGCCGTAATCCCTATTCTTATAATACCATTATTAGCCGATTTTTTAGGCAGCCTAATAGGACTTCAGAAAGCAATTAAACCAGGGCATCAAATTATAATTGGCCATTATTTATTCTTCATTGCATTAATTTTAACTGAAATATTTTTAGCTGATAAAATCCGAATAAGAATATCTAGATTATTTGCAGTTCATTACTTAAAAGATTCATTTTTGAAGCTTCAACAATCTTTTAATGACAACAAAGCTGAAATTTCTAGACTTGAAAAAAGCCAGCAATTTAAAATAAGTGATTTAGAAAATATGATCGATTAATTTTTTACTAAATCTGTGCTTAAACCACGTTTAAGCTTCAATTATAGATAAAATATTTCCGGCAGGGTCTTTAAACCAGGCAATATTTGGCCCACTACTTCCTCTGGAAATACCTTTTTCGTTTGTTTTTATATATTCATTATTATATTGTTCGAAAGTTATTCCTTTTTCTACAAGCTTATCAACTGTAATATCGATATTTCTTACCTTAAAATTAAGAATGGTAAATGTTGCAGGTTCATGGTTTGTTTTTGGATAAATTAGAATATCATTAACACCAGGGATCTTGAGTTCAAGTAAGCCCATGGGATTATCATTAACGATTAAGCCAAGTAAATTTTGGTAAAAAAACTTTGCTTTCTCAATATCGTCTACAGCAAACGAACTAAAAGCTTTTGATTGTTCTAACATAATTTTATATTTTTAATAGTGGGTTTAACTTTTCCATGCACCTAATAATCGGCGAATAACTATTATCTCCCCAATATGATACGCATTGTGATCAGCAATTTGTAAAGCCTCTCTTAAAATATTTTGTCCGCTTCCGTGTTCAATTGGTTTAAGTAAATCATTTAATTGCATTAGCTCAATAAATTCAGTCCTATTAGAATCAATTTGATTTAAACTTTTCCTCCAAGTTTCTTCATCTTTGGGTGCAAGTTCTTTTGGCCAATAATCATCAGGCCACCGTGGCGATGTATGTTTTCCAGCCTTACTAAACTCAAGCATATCCC
Organism: Pedobacter jamesrossensis; assembly: GCF_042650905.1. Lineage (NCBI taxonomy): Bacteria > Pseudomonadati > Bacteroidota > Sphingobacteriia > Sphingobacteriales > Sphingobacteriaceae > Pedobacter > Pedobacter jamesrossensis. The sequence goes on from NZ_JBHSBY010000133.1 coordinate 49,558, forward strand.
ATTGTGCTATCCTAATATGTTCTATAAGTTGCCAAATTGTATATGGAAGATTTTGCACCTTTAAACCCAATAATTTAAACGGCAAATTATCAATTGCATCTTTTAAACCAGCATGAGCACTTCCTCCATTCAGCAATTTTTTAAGCTCAGATATTAGTATTCCATCATTTTCCATAAATCGTATTAAAAACATTTAATAAACAAATATTTGTCTGTTAGGTTTTTATCAGCATCAAATCGCTTTATGTGTTGATTTATCTTATTTTTGAATATGAACTTCCTGCAAAATTTTCCGATCCTGGAAAACTACATATATTTAAATACCGCGAATTCTGGTTTATTATCAAAAGATATATCCGTATGGCGTAATGAACACGATTCAGATTTTATAGAAAATGGCAGTATATTCAGAATGAACAATTTGGATGTAATGGAGCGTTTAAGAATTAATCTTTCGAATATTTTTTCAGTCGGCAAAGATAATATTTTTCTATCCCCAAACTTCTCAACTGGTTTTAACACAATACTTAATGGACTAGATAATAATCATCGCTTTCTTTTGCTAGAAGAGGATTATCCTTCTGTGAGTTACCCTGTTACTAGCAGAGGGTTTGATTTTTTTGAAGTGCCAATTGATGCTAATCTTGAAGAAAACATTCTAAATGCCATCGAAAAGTTTAAACCTTCTGTTTTTGCATTTAGCATGGTTCAATATATAAGCGGAATTAGAATGCAGAGCGATTTTATTATTAAACTTAAAAGTAATTTTCCTGATTTATTATTAATTGCAGATGGTACACAATTTACTGGTACTACAATTTTTAACTTTGAAACTTCTGGTTTGGATGCTTTAATTGGAAGTGGATATAAATGGCTTCTAGGTGGGTATGGGAACGGTTATCTGTTTTTATCCGAACAAATTAAAAATTTACTATACCCAAACGGAAAAAATGCTAAACTACCTACAGCACCATTTTTAAGTGGTAAAAATTATTTATCACTTTGCCTAGAACCTGGTCATTTAGATAGTTTAACATTTGGCTCTTTAAACCAAAGTTTAGATTATTTAAAAAATATCGGTTTCAATTTTATTGAAGAAAAGTGCGCAGAACTTTCTAACAAAGCGAGAATTGAACTTTATTCTCGAGGATTAATACCCGAATGGATGTTAGCAAGAAAAGAACAATCTACAATAATAAGTATCCCTTTAAAAAATGAAATTGTAAAAAAATTAGAGAATGTAAAAATTCTTTGTTCTGCAAGAGGAAAAGGTATCCGAATTTCTTTCCATTTCTACAATACAGAGAATGATTTAAATCGTTTTCTTGAAGCTTTATATTAGTTTAAGCAACTTTCCAAACCGAATCGACGAAATAATTATTTTGATCTGAAAAATATTGCAACACCTTAAACCCAGATTCTTTTGCTAATTTTTCAATTTCATCTAAAGAATATTTTTGTGAAATTTCCATATTAATGTATTCATCTTTTGCAAAATGAATTGATGTACCACCAATATTTACAATTTGTTTTTTTAAACTGATAAGATAACTTTTGCAGGCGCCAGATTCAGGATCATAGCAAGCATAGTGGTCAAAGCTATTCAAATCGAAATCCCCTTCCAACTCGCGATTTATCCTTTTTAATAAGTTTAAATTGAAAGACTTAGTAATTCCTGCTTTATCATTGTATGCATTTAATATTTTTTGTGGATTTTTTTTTACATCAAATCCAATAATTAAGATATCGTCTACAGATAAAAGTTCTCTAAGCTTAATACAGAATGCGTTTGCGTCCGTTACATTCATATTTCCAATATTTGCCCCCATAAAAAGCACAACTTTCTTTCTATCTGAAATTTGAGTTGCTTTTTTAAGCATATCGAAATAATCGCCATTTAAGCCTTCAAAATCCAAATTTGGAAGGTTTTTTGGAAGATTAAACTCTAAATCTGCGATTACATGTGATGAAAAATCTATAGGAAAATATTTAAAATCTAAATTCTTATCTAAAAGATTTTGCAATAAATGAATAGATTTTGTGGCATCTCCAGCACCAAGTTCAATCAAATCAAAAGCGGCGCCATCATTTGATATTGTATCAGCAATTCCATCTGCCTGATGCTTCATAATCTCCATTTCTGCATCAGTTAGATAGTATTCTTCCATATTCATTATTTGTTGAAAAATATAATCTCCGGTTTCATCATAAAAATATTTGGAGTGCATATACTTCGTATCTGATCTTAGCCCTTCTAAAGTTTCTTTAAGAAACAGAACATTATTAACTGTTGGTTTTTCGGTAGAGATTATCATAAAATTTTATTTAGCAAGGCGAATACCAGTATATTGCCATCTTAAATGTGGATGAAAAAAATTCCTGTAAGTTATACGACTATGACCTTCTGGGGTAGCAATGGAAGCACCACGCAACACTTTTTGATTAACCATAAATTTCCCATTATACTCGCCAATTGCTCCCGGTGCTTTATTAAATCCTGGATATGGTAAATATGCACTTTCTGTCCACTCCCATCTTTCGCCCCAGTTAAAGTTTCTTGCAGCAATTTCCCATTCAAATTCTGTTGGTAAACGCATCCCCTTCCAACTGGCAAATGCATAAGCTTCATAATAACTTATATGTGTTACTGGCTGCTTAGGATTTACTTCATGCAAACCTTTTAATGTATAATTAAACCATTTGCCATCTATTTCAAACCAATACATTGGCGAAATAATTTTATTTGTTTTTACCCAATCCCAACCTTCTGCATGCCAATAATTGAAATCCTGATAACCACCGTCGTTAATAAAAGCAATATAATCTTCATTAGATACCAGAGATAAGCTAATCATAAATTCGCTTAAATAAACTTTGTGGCGATTAAGTTCATTATCGAAGCAAAACTCTTTACCTTCATAACCCACCTCATAAATGCCATCCTTAACGGTCAACATTCCGAGAGCCTCATTCTCTTGACTTTTTATTTCTGATTTTTTGTCAGAATAAACTGGAAATAATGGATTATTACCTAAAATATATTTAATATCAGTTAATAATAGCTCTTGATGCTGCTGTTCATGATTGAAGCCCAGTACAAGTAAATCATTTATTTCTGAACTTATCTCTGCAGATAAAAAATTAACCATTGCTTCATCAACATAGGCTCTATACTGATATACATCATTTACACTTGGCCTGCTAAGATTTCCCCTGTCAGTGCGTATCACCCGGTTGCCTACTGTTTCGTAATAGCTGTTGAAAACGAAATTGTAGTCTTCATTATAAACTTGATAATTTACCAGAAAAGGTTCAAGTATAAAAGTTTCAAAAAACCAGGTTGTATGCCCCAAATGCCACTTAGGTGGGCTTACATCTGCAATAGGTTGCACAACATAATCTTCAGTTTGTAATGGTTCGCATATTTGTTCCGAACATTTTCGAATGCTCAGATATTTTTCCGCAAGATTCATCAATTTTTATCGAGATAGTTTTTAAGGTCTGTTATTGATATAACATTTAGTGCTTTCGATTGTTTTTCCCTCATCATTAAAGCATAAGAATTATTAAAACCAATTGGCTTTAACCACTTGATTTTATAATTCTTAACAAATTCAGAATTTACATAATTATACGTTTCATCTTTGTTGTGTGTAATCCTTTCTACAAGCTTTTTATTAGGCTTTAAAATAGCTAATAACCCTGTTCCGGTATATTCTGGGTAAAAATCGATTTGATTATTAGTTAAAGCATCAAAACAAATTTTCGTTCCACCAAGACCTGTTTTGGTTTCCACGTCGTAATCTGTATTACCTTTAATTAACATGCTGTACATTTCTGCCAAGATATATTGTTCTCCAAATATTTTTGAACCAATTCTAATCGTTCCCAAGTTCCCACCTTTAGCGGGTTTGTACAATCCATTTTTGACAAGAAAATCTTTTGCAACCTGATTAGGAGTTTGATGGAGGTAATCAGTTCTATAATTTAAATCAGTCATTAACGAATCTGTTATCTTTCCAGCCAACAGGTTTAAAGTCTGTTCGAGCAGCGGAAATTTTTCCAGTGATGATTGACGAACAATTGGTGCAGCATAATATGGAGGAAAAATACCTTTATCGTCTTTTAAAATTTTGAGGTTGAATGCTTTTAATCTACCATCAGTAGAATAACCGCTAATTACATCTAATTCTTTGGCAAAAGCAGCTTTATACATTACGGCATCACTAATAACAACTGTATGAATTTTAAGGCCGTAAGCAGATTTTAAGCCCAAATCTCCATCCTGCCTACCCATAAATTCGGGAGTAAAACCAGCAGTTAATCCAGAACCGTAAGCAGATGGTAAAACATAAAATATGCTCAATAGAACGAGAATAAAAGGAAAAACGACGAGAACCTTCCTTAATTTTTTAAAATCCATTTTCTGAATTATTGAAAGGAAACCATCTAGAATTATTGCAAGCAAAGCTGCTGGAATAGCGCCAGCCAATATCATATTTGTGTTGTTGAGCGAAATGCCACCAAAGATAAATTCGCCTAAGCCACCTGCAGCTATATATGATGCTAATGTAGCCACGCCTACATTTATAACTGTTGCAGTGCGAATACCAGCCAATATAACTGGCATTGCCAAAGGTAATTCTACTTTAAATAGTACTTGAATTTTACTCATTCCTAAGGCTTTAGCAGCTTCTATAACATTTTTATCGATTCCAATAATACCTGTGTAAGTATTTCTAATAATAGGTAATAATGCATAAATTAATAAAGCAACAATTGCAGGTTTAGCGCCAATACCTAAAACAGGAATCATGAAACCTAAAAGCGCTATGCTCGGAACGGTTTGTAAAATACCCGCTGCAGCTAACACTGTTCCAGATAGCTTTCGCTTTCTGGCAATTAAAATACCTAGAGGCAGACCGATAGCAATTGCAAAAAGAAGAGAAATAAATGTTAAACCGATATGCTGTAAAGTTTGGCTGAACAATTTATCCGATTCCATGGACATGAATTGCCAGAGTGTTTGCTGCTCATCCATGTTCAGTTGAATCTTTATATAAATTAAATGCCACGGTTAATTGAGTAAAATCGGCAGATTTTACTTCATTTTTAGTGTTTGAGAAAAAAATTTCTTCATTAGCTCCAGACCTAAGCTGTTCCATTGCATTCCAAACGCTTAACTCTGAACTTATAACCTGATTATTGGCTTTTGACGATGGTGCTAAACTATTCCAAATATCATTTATCGAAATTACTTTAAATTCTAGAGCCAAACGCTGTCCATCTAAAAATTTTTTAACAAAATTATTTGCAGGCTTATAAAGCAAATCTTTAGGTGTACCAATTTGCATAATTTTACCCTTATCCATTAGGCAAATACGGTCTGCAAGTTCAAATGCTTCCATAACATCATGAGTAACCATAACAATGGTCTTTCTTTTTAACTCATCTAGTTTTTTAAACTCTAGTTGAATACTTGCTCTGGTTACATTATCAAGCGCACCGAACGGTTCGTCCATTAATAAAATAGGAGGATTTGCCACTAAAGCCCTGGCTAGGCCAACACGTTGTTGCTGACCACCACTTAATTGATGAGGAAATAATTTTAAGCAATTTTCTGGAAGATGGAGTTTTTTTATTAACTCTAGTATTCTACCAATAGTTTTTTTTCTCTCCCATTTCAACAAATTTGGAACAACAGCTATATTTTCTTCAACGGTATAATGCGGAAAAAGACCAACGTTCTGCATTACATATCCAATTTCTCTTCTAAGGGTTTCAGGATTTTGAGCAAGAATATTTTTCCCATTAATTATGATTTCACCTTCATCAGGCTCGATAAGACGGTTAATTATTTTAAGTGTGGTTGTTTTACCACAACCACTAGTTCCTAATAAAATCAGATTTTCCTTTTCATTAACATTAAAAGAAGCTTGATTTACAGCAAGTGTTTCACCAAACTTTTTACTAACGTTCTTAAGTTCAATCATACTTTAGCTTTCAATTTTCATAAAAAGATTATTTAAAGATTCTGAAAAAGTTGGATGTGCAAATACACAATAACGTATTCTATCGTATGTAATTCCACCTTCCATAGCCATTTGTAGTACCGACATAATTTCACCTCCTTCGGAAGCCAAAATAGCAGCTCCTAGAATTTTTTTAGTTTTAACATCAACAACAGCCTTCATTAAACCTTGCGTCTCATTTGTTTCAATACCTCTTGCTACCGATGACATGGGCAATATAGCTACCTTATAATCAAGTTTTTGTTCTTTTGCTTCATTTTCTGATATACCTATTCTACCTAACTGTGGGTCGGTAAACATGCAATAAGGAATAGGTCTGTCTTCAATCGAATAATTAGTACCCTCTATCAAATTTCGGTAAACAATTGTATAATCATTATAGGCAATATGCGTAAATGCTGGTCCACCCTTAACATCACCCAAGGCATAAATCCCTTTTATATTGGTTTCTAATTTTTTATTAGTTAGGATATGTCCTTGCTTATCGATTTTAACGCCACAAATATCCAATCCTAAATCTGCTGTTTGAGGTGCTCTGCCAACGGCTATTAAAACATGGCTGGCATTTATTTTCTTTATGTTTTCAGCTGTTTTAACTTCAACTACTAACTGGTCATTATTTTTTTTAGAAATTTTTCTTACCTCAACATTTGTTAAAATATCTATTTTTTCAGCTTCTAGTATACTTGCAACTGATTCAGCAATATCTTTATCTTCTTTAGCTAATATTGATGATGATCGCTCTAATATAGTTACTTTGCTTCCAAACCGACTAAACATTTGTCCAAATTCTAACCCTATATAATTTCCACCAATAACCACTAAATGCTCAGGAATTTCTTCTAATTCCAAAATGCTTGTTGAAGTTAAATAGTCAATTTCTTTAAGGCCATCTATCTCCGGAATTATTGTTTTTGCACCAGTATTAATAAAAATTAAATCTGCCTGGAGTATATCTTTCGATCCATTCGGATAAGTAATTGTAATTTCCTTTTCACCACTAAATTTAGCTTCACCTAAGAAAAGTTTAAGACCTTTTGTAGATTCTATTCCTTTTTCAGAACCACCTCTAAACTGCTTTACGATTTCATCTTTACGCTGTTTAATTTTTTTTAAATCAACGGTTATCGACCCTATAATAACACCAAGTTCTTCAGATTTTCTAGCTTGATATGCCATACGAGCAGATGCAACCATTGCTTTTGTAGGTGTGCAACCATCATTTATGCAAGTTCCTCCAACAAATCGTTTTTCAACTATGGCAATCTTCATTCCAGTCATGGCCAATTTCTTTGCCAGAGGTGTTCCTGCCTGCCCCGAACCTATAATTATTGCATCGTAGTGTTTCATATTCTTAAATAACCAAAATTTCAATTTAATGTTTCAAACAATTTAATTGATATTAATCAATACTCTGCCATCTGGTCATCAACATAACAATATAACCATCTTTCCCCCAACTCTGAAGATATTACTACTGGATGGGAGGTTGCTTTGCAATGTTTAGACATGTGCTGCTCTGGAGAAGAATCGCAACAGAGTGTTTTACCACAAGTTTGGCAAGTTCTAAGGTGCACCCATTCTGTATTTTGTTTAACACACTCTTCACAAACCAGTTCCTTAGCGAATTTTAGTTCTTTTACTGCGCCGATATGGCTGCAGACGTTATTGCTTCCCATAATTATAGTTTTGATAAATATTGATGAACTTGTGTTACAGCCATTGCACCCTCACCCACAGCCGATGCAACTCGCTTAACCGAATTAAACCTAACATCACCAGCTGCGAATGATCCTGGAACACTCGTTTCTAAATGATAAGGTGTTCGCTCGACATTCCAGCAATTTTTATACTGCTCTAAACTAATTAAGTCGTTTCCAGTATAAAGATAACCATTTCTATCTCTGCATATTGCTGTTTCTGATGCCCAATCTGTATTTGGTTTTCCGCCTATACAAATAAATAATTTAGAGGTATCATGCCATGTTTCTTTACCATCTTCACTATTCACAATCTTAATTCTTTGCAAAAAATCATCTCCCTCAAGTGCGATAACCTGAGAATGATACAGTACAAAAATATTTTTAATATTTGCAATGCGCTTAATCAGGTACTCTGAAAGTGTATCTGAAAGATTTCCCTTTCTAATTACCATAAATACTCTTTTTGCAAAACCAGAAAAATAAGTGGCCGCCTGTCCTGCCGAATTTCCTCCTCCTATTATATAAAGATCCTTATCCTGACAGAAAAAGGCTTCGCTAGCACCTGCGCCATAATATACACCTTTATGAAAAAACCTAGATTCATCATCAAGATTTAATCTTGCATACTCCACTCCTGTGGCACAAATATTTGATTTTGCAACTAACTTTTCTCCACTTGCAAAATCAACATGTATTTTATTATCGTAAAATGTACCCTTTATACCTTCCTTTAAAAGTAAAATTTCTACCCCAAACTTAAGTGCTTGTTGCCTTGCCCGCTCTGCAAGATTTGCTCCAGAAATGCCTTCGGGAAAACCTAAATAATTTTCTATTAAAGAACTCGTTCCAGCCTGACCTCCAATAGCCTCTCTTTCAATTAAAATAGTTTTCAAACCTTCTGATGCTGCATAAACAGCCGCACTTAAACCCGCAGGTCCAGCACCATAAATAGAGAGATCGTACTCCGTATATTTTGGCTGTGTAATCCATCCCAAATTACACGCTATTTCTTCTAAGGTTGGGTTAACAATTATTTTCCCATCTGGAAATTCTACTGAAGGGAATTTATCTGGATTGTTGAAAGATGTAATACTTTGACCCCAACCTAAATTATCATTACTAATATCAATCCACTCGAAATCAACAACGCTTCGTTTCAAAAAATCTCTTATTGGATAAATTTCAGGAGAATCTGGCTTTCCATATAATTTAAGTTTATTCATATTGGCTTTCGTTAAAACTATAATATCATCAAAATCCAATTATACAATTCGAGCTTTAATATTTTTAATCAGTTCATCATCTTTACTTTCAGAAGAAGGTCCATAATCACTCACAAAAAGGCCTTTTATTGTTCCATCAACAGAAGATATTGCGTAAACAATAGCTTCATCTTCTGGATCAGATTCCCCCTCATACCTATAATAACTATCAATTAAAAACTGCTCTCGAAATTCCTGTATAGGATTATTTATACCATTAAGCTGGCTAAGAAAGTGTTTCCATTTCTCCAATATGTTTTATGCTGTTATTTTCCATTAAAAATTTTTGCCCATTATTAAACAAGTAAACCAATTATATTACTTCAAAAAATAAACCAAACAACAAGCTACTGATTATTAGTAAATTACAAAATAGCTAAAAAGTTTTTTATAGCGAGATAAAGTAAATTTATGACAGAAAATAATTATTTACAAAATAAAATATCTAAGATTTTAAACCAGACTTGTTTAAAAATTAATTTGTATTATGTCATTAAAAAATCTGATGATTACCTTTTCATAAATGATTTTATAAAACAAATGAAGAAATTGTACTAATTTTCATTAGTGCTATGTTAGTAAGTAACACGCGCTCCGAAGTAGCAAATATTCTAAAACCTGGTATTGCATCATCATTATAGATAAAATTGCAAATGAATATATTTTAGATAATGGAGAAGTGCCTTCTTTTATAATTAGAATAGATTTCCACATCAAATAACAACTTCATTTAATGATGTTGTTATACATGGTTGCCCTAATAAAACCGAACTTAAAGATGGAGATATAAATCTCTGTAGATGTTGGTACAATTAAAAACGGTTTTCATGGCGACCATCCATATAGATTTATCATTGGCGAAGTAAGTACAGAAACATTAAATCTGGTTAAAACAACAAAAGAGTAACTATTCGAAGCTGTAAAAGAAGTAATTGTAGGAAAACGTCTCTAGATATTGGATGTGCAATTCAAACAAATAAGGAGAAAAAAACTTACAATATTAACACAATTGAACAGTATCAGTTTTAAATATGATATATGTTACACTTTTAAGTGATTTTTATAATCCTGAGCAAATCACTATCAATTCTCCCACCGCTTAAAGTATTCCCGCTATATGCTTCAATCTTTTGGTTTGGAGTTTTTCTAAGAGCTTAAAGTTTTTTGAATACCAAAAAGGATTTTCGTACCCATGGGGTTTAGGTGGGACAGGGAATCTCTCTCCGTTTTACGCTATTCAAATAATTCCTTTATAGCGTTCCCGTAAGGGGATTTAAGCAACTTAGTCTTTTATCCTTGTTCTTTGCTCTTTGCTCCTTGTTCTTTTGTATTTTTTTTTTATAAACGAAGAAACCCTCACAGTTGTTACTGCAAGGGTTCTTGTTAAAGGCCTGTTTTTGGCTTTTAAGATTTGGCACCGACCTACTC
>NZ_JBHSBY010000134.1:0-63820 GCF_042650905.1 Pedobacter jamesrossensis
CAAGGATGGCAGGATGATCTCTTTAATCCATAAGTACCTAAGGTCGGGCGTAATTGTAGCAGGTAAGTTCGAACAAACGAACCTTGGGGTGCCCCAGGGAGGCCCACTGAGCCCACTATTAAGCAATATCATGCTGAATGAACTCGACAAAGAACTAACCAAACGGGGGCATCGCTTTGTCCGTTATGCAGATGACCTAGTGGTCTTCTGCAGGAGCAAACGCGGTGCGCAACGTACCATGGCCAGTACAGTCCGGTTCATCAGGGATAAGCTTTTCTTGGGTGTTAACCTCGAAAAAAGTAAAGTGGAGTATGCAGGGAATGCCAAATTCCTGGGCTACTCATTTTATAAAACCAAAGGATTATGGCGTCTAAGGACGCACCCAAAAAGTGCCTCACGGATGAAAGCCAAGCTGAGGATGCTTACCTCCCGCAGTAATGGATGGAGCAATGATCAGCGAAAAGACAAACTTAAACAGTTTGTAACTGGCTGGGTCGGATACTTCAAGCTCGCCGATATGAAATCATTATTATCTAGAACAGACGAGTGGCTTCGAAGGCGGCTTCGTATGATATTTTGGAAACAATGGAAACTGGTGAGAACACGGATAGCCAATCTGGTTAAACTCGGCATTGAAAGAGCTAAAGCATTCCAGTTCGCAAACACGAGGAAAAGTCTGTGGCGAACATCGAATAGCCCAATTCTTTCTAGCTCGGTAACCACCAAACGATTGGAGGCTGCTGGATATCCTTCATTGGCAAAGAGCTACTCCGATGTACGAAACTAAACTAGAGGAATCGCCGTATACCGAACGGTACGTACGGTGATGTGAGAGGACAGGCTGGGAAATAATCCCAGTCTTCCTACTCGATTTTAACAACCTACTGATTAAACTGTATATTTTTGGTTACAACAACGGCTAATTTTCGCGTGGTGAGGCAAATTGTTTAATATTGGGAATAACTTAATCTAACCAATTGTGACTGACCAACAAACCAGTAATACATTATTAAAAACCAAAAAGCATTTCGAAATTTTAGATGGTTTAAGAGGAATAGCTGCAATAGCTGTAGTACTTTTTCATTTCATGGAAATCGCAATTACAGATTATAGCAAAAACTTTATTGGACATGGTTATCTGGCTGTCGATTTTTTCTTCTGTTTGTCTTGTCTGGCTTTGTAATCGCATACGCTTACTATACAAGAGCTAAGGAAATCGGAATGACACAGTTTTTCAAGCTCAGACTTATTCGTCTACACCCATTAGTAATCATAGGCTCTGTACTCTTTCCTTTGGATATTCCTAACTTATGTTACCACGATTAAGCCAGATATATTAATATTAAAATTAATAATCCCAGTTTGCGTTATACTCCTTATTCTTTTTGCTTATCTGGTTATGGTGTTTATAGATTTATAGATATTCCTATAAGCAATTATCTCAAAAATAAATGGCTTAAAGTTAAGGCCTAAAGTATTTTTGATTCTGTTTAGAAGGCTATTTATCTAATAAAAACTTGCTTTTCAGCATAAAAAACAGCATCTTTGTATAAAATAAAATCACTTTGTATGTGATTTAGAATTCACTTTTTTATAAACAACTTCAAAAAGTCCTCTCTAGGGGATTTAGAGGTAAATCATAGTTGTAGATGATTAATATTACTTTACCTGACGGCTCTGTTCGTCAGTATGAAAAGGGCACATCTGCCCATCAAATTGCATTATCAATTTCTGAGGGTTTAGCCAGAAACGTTTTAGCTGCCGAAGTAAACGGAGAAGTTTGGGATTCGACTCGTCCAATTGAAGCAGATTCTTCTGTAAAACTTTTAACATGGAATGATGTAGAAGGAAAGTCAACTTTTTGGCATTCATCTGCCCACTTAATGGCCGAAGCATTAGAAGCGCTTTATCCTGGTACTAAATTTGGTATTGGTCCTGCAATTGAAACTGGTTTCTATTACGATGTAGATTTTGGCGATAAAGAATTTTCTTCGGATGACTTCAAAGCCATCGAAACCAAAATGATTGAACTGGCTAAGCAAAAAGAAACTTTTACTCGTAAAAGTGTTAGCAAAGCTGATGCAATTAAATATTTCACCGAAAAAGGCGATGAGTACAAACTAGATTTAATTGATGGTTTGGAAGATGGAAAGATTACTTTCTACTCTCAAGGTCAATTTACCGATTTATGCCGTGGTCCGCATATTCCAAATACTGGTTTTATAAAAGCAGTAAAACTGATGAATGTGGCTGGGGCTTATTGGAGAGGCGACGAAACTAAAAAACAATTAACCCGTATATATGGCGTAACTTTTCCAAAGGCTAGCGAGCTTACTGAATATCTTTTAATGATTGAAGAAGCTAAAAAACGCGATCATCGTAAACTCGGAAAAGAACTTGAATTATTTGCTTTCTCAGAAAAAGTAGGTATGGGTTTACCTTTATGGTTGCCTAAGGGAACAGCTTTACGCGAACGTTTGGTTAACTTTTTAACTAAAGCGCAAGCAAAAGCTGGTTATGAGCAAGTTGTTACTCCTCACATTGGTCACAAGAATTTATATGTAACTTCTGGTCACTGGGAGAAATATGGTAAAGATTCTTTTCAACCAATAAAAACTCCGCAAGAAGGAGAGGAGTTCTTCTTAAAACCAATGAATTGTCCGCATCACTGCGAGATTTATAAAACTAAGCCACGTTCTTATAAAGATTTACCTGTTCGCTTTGCCGAGTTTGGTACTGTTTATCGTTACGAACAAAGCGGCGAATTACACGGTTTAACTCGTGTACGTGGTTTTACTCAAGATGATGCACACTTATTCTGTATGCCAGAACAAGTAAAAGAAGAGTTTAAAAAAGTTATCGATTTGGTACTTTACGTATTCAAATCTTTAGGTTTTGAAGATTATACAGCTCAAATTTCGTTAAGAGACCCAGAAAATAAATCGAAATATATAGGTTCTGATGAAAACTGGAGATTATCTGAAAATGCAATTATCGAAGCAGCGGCAGAAAAAGGTCTAAATACAGTTGTAGAATATGGTGAAGCGGCATTTTATGGTCCTAAGCTAGATTTTATGGTTAAAGATGCTTTGGGTAGAAAATGGCAATTAGGAACCATTCAGGTTGATTACAACCTGCCAGAACGTTTCGAATTAGAATACACAGGTAGTGATAACCAAAAGCACAGACCTGTAATGATTCACCGTGCACCATTTGGTTCATTAGAAAGATTTATTGCGGTTTTGATTGAACATTGTGCCGGAAACTTCCCATTATGGTTAAGTCCGGAGCAGTTTACAATCCTTCCTATTTCAGAAAAATATGAAGATTATGCAAAAAAAGTTTTAGATGAGCTAAATAATTCCGATATTCGCGGGCTGATTGACTTTCGAGATGAGAAAATTGGTCGCAAAATACGCGACGCGGAAGTTAAAAAAATCCCTTATATGCTCATTATCGGTGATAAAGAGATGGCCGAAGGAAAAGTTTCGGTTAGAAAACATGGAGAAGGTGATTTAGGTGAAATGACGTTGGAAGAATTCAACAACTTATTAAGAAAAGAAATAACAGTTTAAATTAAAACAATACACATTTGGCATTAGGAAGACCAGGATTTAACAGGGGACCACGTCCACCTTTTAAGAAAAAAGAAGCAGAACATAACATTAATCAGTACATAAAATCGCCTGAAGTGCGTTTAGCTGGCGATAATGTTGAACCAGGGATTTATCCTTTGGCAAAAGCTTTGGCACTTGCTGATGAACTGGAGTTGGATTTGGTAGAGATTTCTCCAAACGCAGTTCCTCCGGTTTGTAGAATTATTGATTATAGCAAGTTTGTTTACGAGCAAAAGAAAAAGCAGAAAGAGATAAAATCAAACGCTAAGCAAACTGTTATTAAGGAGATTCGTTTCGGTCCTAATACGAACGACCACGATTTTCAATTTAAATTAAAACATGCAATAAGCTTTTTAGAGAGTGGTGAGAAAGTTAGAGCTTACGTGCATTTTAAAGGTAGAGCAATTGTTTACAAAGAACAGGGAGAGATTTTATTATTAAAATTTGCCCAGGCTTTGGAAGATGTAGGAAAAGTAGAGTTATTACCAAAATTAGAAGGTAAACGTATGTTCCTTACAGTTGCGCCTAAAGTAGCAAAAAAATAAAAATAGGTTTATAAATTAAAAAACAGGTTATGCCAAAAATGAAAACCAATTCCAGTGCTAAAAAGCGTTTTTCGCTTACTGGAACAGGTAAAATCAAGAGAAACAACGCATACAAAAGTCACATCTTAACAAAGATGAGTACTAAACGTAAACGTGCCTTAGGAAATGCTAGCATGGTAACAGCTGCAGATACTGGTAACGTTAAGCGTATGCTTTGTATCGGAAAGTAATTTATTAATTCACCAGGTATCAGGCTTTAAGTTTCCGATTAAACGGAACGCCGCTTGCCAAAAAACAACAACAACATGCCACGTTCGGTAAACGCAGTAGCTTCGAGAAGAAGAAGAAAGAAAATCCTTAATATGGCCAAAGGCTATTGGGGAGCAAGAAGTAAAGTTTATACTGTTGCTAAAAACACAGTAGAAAAAGGTTTGCAATATGCATACCGTGACCGTAAGGTTAAGAAAAGAGAATTCCGCGGATTATGGATCCAACGTATTAATGCAGGTGCTCGTCAGCATGGTATTTCTTACTCTCAATTAATCGGTAAACTAGCTTCAAAAGAAATCGGTTTAAACCGTAAAGTATTAGCTGATTTAGCAATGAATCATCCTGAAGCTTTCAAAGCTGTAATTGATGCAGTAAAATAGAAATTTTCGCCTCGGCGATTATAATATTAAAAAAGTCCTGATGTAAATCAGGACTTTTTTGTTTTAAAGTGTTTGATCGTCTATCGATGCATCAGGAGCATTAGTCTGAACCGATGCTATTCCATTATCTCTTGAAGTTTCACTCTCGTACATTTCACTCGAACCAATGATTTGTCCATTAGTCGCTTTTAAATTAAAATAAGCTTTTCCGCTGCTTGAAGTTTTCTTGTCGAATTTAGAATCGTCTTGCGAATTTTTTCTAACAGATTCAATACCGTTTTCACAACTGGATTTTGCAGAATAACCTTCACTGCTTAAAATTACCTGACCATTTCCTGCCGCTAAATTAAACTGAAACTCACCATTTTTTCTTTTACTGATTACAAATTTTCCCATTATAAAATTATTAAGTTAAAAATTAATTATTAATACTCTAGCCCGGGACGATTTGAATTAAAGTTATAATTTTTTCAAAATTTGTTTGCTAATTTTGAATATATATTATTTATAATCCATTTTAAACTTACTCAAATCTGGTTTTTGCTTTTTTGCTCTTTTCAATTCTACTTCGTAAATGCTTCTACCTAAATTTTTCATAAAAGGATAACAAACCGTTTCGTATTCATACTTATTATCATTGAAAATTCCATCTTCATTACTTTGAATAACTGCGGTTAAGAAAAACTCAATTCCATTTTTAAAATCTACGAAGTAAGAATTATCGATTATGTAACCATAACTATCACCATACTTATTAAATATTCTAATGTCTGGGTTTAAATCTGCGTTTTTATCTCTACCGTAATACAGCATTTTAGCATAGGTTGGCCAAAATTCTTTTTCATCATATTTAGGATAATTGCTTTCTGTTGGCAATTTGCTCATGTAGGTGTAAATCAATTGATAATCATCCGGAGTTAAATTATAGCGTTCGTTGGCAGGAAAAACTTCTGGTAGGATTAGTTTTTGCATTAGCTTTTGCTGGTCGTTAATTGCAAAAGCATTTTTATTCTCCAGGCTGAAAGGCTTATTTACCAATTTGTCAGAGCTATCTAAATAACCCTTACCCATTACTGTATTGGTTAAAACCAAATCATATTCTTTTGGGTCATATTGCGCTTCTTGATTGTAAACCAGTTTATCACCATTGTAAAATTTAATTGGATTAGTATGTTTAGCGGTTTCACCAGCATCACCGATGGCTAAGCGGTTTAAAATTCTACTATTCAGAAGTCCATTTTTCTTTAATTTTTCGTTTAATTCCGCTCTTCCAATAAACTCAAACAATCTATTAAAAGCATCGTTATCGCTGGTTAAAAGAATTTTTTTGATATAATGTTCAATTGATGGCAGGCTATTTTGAGCTGAACTATCTTTTAAAACCTTGGTTTGACCCTTAAAAGCGCTATCTGTTATCATGGTGCTTTTGACTGTAATTCCCGTTGCTTTTAAACGATTAACTTTCTCTAAAGCGAAAATTACGGCGGCTAATTTAACGGTGCTGGCAGGGTAGAAGTAATGCTGTGGATTTAAATTGTAACTATAGCTTTTAAAACTTGGTTTGTTTTTAGCATCGCGATTAATCTGTGTATAAAGAATTTGTACCTGGTTTTTATCTGCGTGGTTTAATATGCTTCCAAAGAATTCAGGTTTAGATTCTAATAATTTATTTAGAAAAACGGTATCTATTTTTTGAGCGATAGCAGATAAACTCATTACGGAAAATACAAAAAGGAGAATAGATTTCATAATTCGGATTTGATATTTAAAGTTAAAATAATCATTTCTTAATCGGTTATTTAAATAGGATAAAAAGCTTTTTGTTTTAACCTTTGGTCTTTCAGCTTTAATACCTACTTTTGCAGCGCTTTTGGTTTCCGGCTTTACAACCGGAATTAAAAGGGAATGCAGTGTAATTCTGCAACTGTCCCGCAGCTGTAAGCTCTATAACGTTTTTTCATTCAAAAAGCCACTGTTTCAATTCTGATTCGGGAAGGCAGAAAAAACGGGAGTAAGTCAGAAGACCTGCCTTAGCGTATAATTTCATAGCTTTCGGGGATTGAAGCTAGGTTTGAGGTACTAAACGTTTTCGTATTTTCATTTCCTTTCCTAATCTGTTGGCTGTGGGCAAAACTCACAATCAAATGAACAAAAAAAGAATTTTAATTGCTGCAGGCCTGGGGTTTGTACAATTAACAATTAGCCAATTGGCTAATGCACAAGACAGTTTACAACTGAAAGATGTTGTAATTACGGCTACAAAAAACGACCAGAAGCAATCGCAAACTGGTAAGGTGGTTACCATTATTAGCAAAGAAACTTTAGAACGTAGTCATGGTAAATCATTACCAGAATTAATTAGCGAGCAGGCAGGTATTATCGTTGCAGGTTCGAGCAGTAACCCAGGTTTAAATAAATCGGTATTTTTCCGTGGTGCGGGTAGTGCTTATGCTGTTGTTTTAATTGATGGAATTGTACAAAACGACCCATCAGGAAATGGCGGCGCTTTCGATTTACGTCTTTTATCAATCGACCAAATAGACCATATCGAAATTTTAAGAGGTGGCCAATCTACAATTTACGGTTCGGATGCAGTTGCAGGCGTAATTAACATCATCACTAAAAAAGGTGGTCCGAATGGAAACACAATTTATGGTGTTGCAAGTATTGGCAGTTACGAAACTTTAAAAGGTACTATTGGCTTAAATGGAGGGGTAGAAGGTTTTACATATAACGTTAATTATACTCAGAATAAAAGTAATGGTATTTCTGAAGCGGCTAATCCGGAAGGAAACAGTGCAGAATTTGATAAGGATGGTTTCAGAACGGGTGCTTTAAATGCAAATTTCGGAGTAAAATTAGATAAGCATTTCTCTGTAAATCCTTTTGTGCGCTATTACTATGGTAACTATAGTTTTGATGGTGGTGCTTTTGTGGATGCAGGAAACTATTCGATTCTTAAAAACGTTGCTGCTGGTACAAATGCAAAATATGAATTTGCTACAGGTAAAGTAACTTTAAACTATAGCTATGAAAGCACTTCAAACGATTCTCATAGTTCGTTTCCAAGTTTTTCTCAAGGTAAAATCTCAATTGTAGATGTATTTTACAACCAAAAGCTTAACAATAAGTTAGATTTACTGGTAGGTATAGATAATCGAGTAATGAAGCTTGTTTCGGCTGGTAAATCTCCAAAAGCCAATATTTTTGCAGCTTATGGTTCATTATTTTTACATGATTTAAGTGTATTTAACTTAGAGGTTGGTGGTCGTTACAACAAACACGAGCAATATGGTGAGAACTATACTTATTCAGTTACACCAAGAATCAACATTATTAAGGAAATAAAATTATTTGGTACAGTATCAACAGCTTTTAAAGTGCCAACATTAAATATGTTGTTTGGTCAGTTTGGTGCTAATTTAGATTTGAAGCCCGAAAAGTCTCAAAATTATGAGGCTGGAGTTAACTTCAGCTTTGCTGATGAGAAATTTACTTTAAGATTAGCTGGTTTTAAACGCGATTTAAAAGATGCAATTATTTATGCTTTCCCTGCAGGATATGTTAATCAGGTTAGCCAAAAAACTAAGGGTTTTGAAGTTGAGCCAGCTGTTAAGTTTGGAAAGTTTAGCTTAAATGGTTATTACGCTTATGTTGAAGGAAATGAATTTAACTTCGTAGATAACGCCATTGCAGATTATCTTTTCCGCAGACCAAAAAATACTTTTGGCATAACTGCAGGCGTTCAGGCTACTACAAATTTATTCGTTAGCGCAAATTACCGCTATTTCGGAAATCGTACTGATGGTAATTTCAGCACTTATACGGTTGATACTTTACCAGCTTACAAATTATTAAGCGCTTATGCAGAATATTCATTAGCAAACAAACGTGTTAAAATATTCTTCGATGCTAAAAACATACTAGATGAAAAGTATAATGAAATTATCGGCTATAATAGCATGGGTTTCAATTTTAATACAGGCGTAAGTTTTAATATCCGATAAGAAAATTTAACTTTGCAAAATAATTAACCAATATAAAATGGCTCATTTAAAATTTAACCCACGCACTTTATTGTTATTATTAATGATATTGGCAATAACGGGTTTCCGTTTACTGGTAACATTTAATTCTGATGAATTGAAGTTTGCTAATTTTTCATCGATAGGGGCAGTTGCACTTTTTGGTGGCGCTTACTTTAAAGATAATTTGAAAGCATTTGCTTTTCCTTTATTAAGTTTATTTTTAAGCGATTTTGTTTTATCGACAACTATTTTCAGTAAATACAGTAGCGGCTTTTTATACGAAGGTTGGTATTGGGTTTACGGAGCATTTGCTTTAATGGTTTTAGTTGGAAGATTAATGCTAAAAAATATAACGATAGCTAATTTATTAGCATCAACATTGGTTATAGTTTTAATACACTGGATTGTAACTGATTTTCCGATTTGGTTTAGAAACCCATCTTATACACAAGATTTAGCTGGTTTTTGGTTATGCCTGGAAAGAGCGATTCCTTTCGAAATTAGATTTTTAGAAGGAACTGTAATTTATGGCGCAATTCTTTTCGGAGCTTTCGAAATTTTAAAAGCGAAGTATCCAGTGTTAAAATTACAGACACAAAAGATATAATAGTTCTTAAAACGAATAATAAAATCCTCTTTCGATTAATTTCAAAAGAGGATTTTTTTTAACTTTATTCCAGGTTACATCATCCATTTTACTTTACTTATCACATTTACCACAATATGAAGGTTGTTTCTTTTTTACCCGCTGCTACCAAAATGATTTACGATATGGGTTTGCAGGAATATTTGTACGGCGTTACTTTCGAATGCCCAAAAGAAGCTGCAAACATGCCTAAAATTGTTCGCTGCATATTAGAAGGAAAAAATTATTCTAGTATAGAAATTGATAAGATTTTTTCAGCCTCGAAAGCGCAGGGGAAAAGCTTGTATTGGGTAGATGATGAGTTGCTGGAAAGCATTTCGCCTGATATCGTTTTTACACAAGATATTTGTGAGGTTTGCAATATTGACACCGTTTGCACCGAAACAGCAGTAATGAAACTTAGCAAACAGCCAACCCTCGTTCCTTTATCACCAAATAATTTGCAAGATGTTTTTGAATGTGCCATAACTATTGCTAAAGCAATGGGCAAGGAAGAAGTTGCCTTAAATTATCTAGCTAATCTTCAAAAGAAAACAGATTATATTCTGGATGAGTTAAGAGCAAATAAAGCGCCTTTAAAACGCATAATGTTGATGGAATGGATTGAGCCAATTTATAACTGCGGACATTGGATTCCTTTTCAAATTGCCGCTGCAGGTGGTGTAGATATGCTTTCTAATCCGGCAGGAGATTCTATTGTAACCCAATGGGAGAAAATTGTAAAATACAATCCACAGGTTTTGGTTATAGCGCCATGTGGTTTTGATGTAGCCAGAAGCATAGAAGAAATGCCTTTACTAACATCTAAAAAAGGTTGGGATGATTTGGAAGCTGTGAAAAATAACCAGGTTTACATAGCAGACTTTGATATGTTTACCCAACCAAGTGTAGGTACTTTGGTTGAAGGTATTGAAGCCCTGGCTTGCATGTTTCACCCCGAAATATTTACGGCAGATGAGTTTATTGCTAAGAAATTTGTAAACTATTCTAAAATCGAAGTTTTAAGCAGATAATGAAATTAGTTGTTTTAACAGGGGCAGGGATTAGTGCAGAAAGTGGCTTGAAAACTTTTCGCGATTCTGACGGACTGTGGGAAGGTTATAACATTTACGATGTGGCAACACCAGAGGCGTGGGAAAGAAATCCTGAATTGGTTCAGGAATTTTATAATGAAAGAAGAAGACAAGTTTTAGCTGCTCAGCCAAATTTGGCACATTCCATTTTGGCCGAACTCGAAAAAGATTTTGATGTTGAAATTATCACACAGAATATAGATGATTTACACGAAAGGGCAGGCTCAACAAAAGTTACTCATCTTCATGGGGTAATTACAAAATCTCAATCCAATATCAAATCAAGCCTTACTTACCAAATTAATGGCTCAGAGATACGAATGGGCGAACTATGCGAATTAGGCTCGCAGCTGCGTCCGCATGTGGTTTGGTTTGGCGAATCTGTTTCAATGATTGAGGTTGCTGCAGAAATTTGTAAGAAGGCAGATATTTTTGTGCTAATTGGTACATCTTTGGCTGTCTATCCGGCTGCTGGCTTAATAGATTTTATTCCATCATCAGTTCCAAAATACATTGTAGATCCAAAAATACCCGAAGTAAGGCGTTACAAAAACATAATAGCAATAGAACGAACTGCTGTTAACGGTGTAGCATCTCTAAAAGATATCCTTTTAAATAATGAATAAGAAGCTTTGCATTTTTAATTGGAGCGGTGGAAAAGATAGCACACTGGCTTTACATTACGCATTACAAGATGAAACTATTGAAATAAAGTATCTTATTACAACGCTAACAGAAAAATACAAGCGGGTTTCTATGCATGGCGTTCGCGAAAGCTTACTAATTAAACAGGCAGAAAGCATTGGTATTCCATTGTATCAAATTCGTTTGCCAGAAATGCCCGATATGGAAACCTATGATAATACAATGCGAATTCATCTTCAGAAATTCAAAGATGAAGGCATAACGCATTCTATTTTTGGCGACATATTTTTAGAAGATTTACGGCAATATCGGGAAGAAAAACTTGCCGAAGTTGGCTTAAAAGCAATTTTTCCTTTATGGAAAAAAGATACGACTTTATTAATTAATGAATTTCTTAAATTGAACTATAAAACCATCATAGTTTGTACGCAGCAAAATCTCAAATTCATTTGTGGAAAAGTAATTACACAATCTTTAATTAGCGCCTTACCAAAAAATATAGACCCCTGTGGTGAAAGTGGCGAGTTTCATACTTTTGCCTTCGAAGGTCCAATATTCAAGAAAATAGTCAATTTCGAGGTTGGAGAGCTTGTATATCGAACTTATAATAATCCAACAAAAAATACCGATAATGAAGTTGAAACTGATTCAGAATCAACTGATTTAGGTTTTTGGTATATTGACTTATTAGATTAGTTTTACAATTTTAAAAATTTTTGGCATCATTTTTTCTTTAGTATTGATTATTAACTAAATTATACATCCCAAATGAAACTTTTTTAACCGGGTTAGGTGGTTAAAAGAAGAGTAATGAAAATTAAACGTTATGAAAAAGATATTTGTAGTAATCGCATTAAGTTCAGTAATGTTTGCTTGTAACAATAAAGCAAAAGAAGAAGCTGCATTAAAACAACAAGAAGCAGAAAAACAATTGGCTGTTAAGGCTGTGAAAGATAGTTTAAGGTTAGATAGCTTTAAAAGAGCAGAAACTGCAAAAGTTGAAGCCGAAAAAGAAGCGCAACATCAAGCTGAGTTAGCTGCAGCAAGAAAAGCAGGTTCAAGATCTTCTAAATCTTATGCTACAACATCTGGTGGTAGTTCTAGCTCTTACGGAGGTACACAACCAACTGCTAAAAAAACAGGTTGGAGTGATGCTGCTAAGGGTACAGTAATTGGTGCAGCAGCAGGTGCAGTAGGCGGTGCTTTAATTGATAAGAAAAAAGGTCGTGGCGCAATTATCGGTGGTTTAGCTGGTGCTGGCGGTGGTTATTTAATCGGTAGAGGCGAAGACAGAAAATCTGGTCGTGTGCAACCTAAAAATTAGTTAGGTCCTTATATTTAAGAAAGCGTTTCGGTGAAAATCGAAGCGCTTTTTTTGTGACTAAAAAAATGATTTCTATATTTAAAATAAAAACTCCCATGACTGAAAACAATATAGCTGACAAAGGACAAATACAGCACTTTGTAATGTTTTGGTTAAAACCACAACTCACTAAAACCGAAATAACTGAGTTTGCAAATTTCTTCGAAAGCTTAAAACCAATCAAATTCATCAAAACATTAAATTATGGTTTGGCGGCTAATACACCTATTCGACCGGTAACCGATAATTCATTTACTTATTCGCTAACAATAACCTTTGCAAACATTGCAGACCATAATGCATACCAGGAAGATAAAACACATTTAGATGCGGTTGAGAAATTTTCTAAAAACTGGTATAGAGTAGTGGTTCACGATACCGTGATTGCTTAAAATATTTAGAAAAGCAAAACCTGTAGTTCGTGGCGAATATAGTCCCGACATTTACTACAATATTTTTGTTAACGATATTGAGATTAAATTCCATGCTGGTTTAAAACCAGCATGGAATTTTTGTTTATGAACCAAAAAGTATTTTTTTATGCTGGGTTTATAAATGATCGGAAAAGCTGATAAAAAAATGAAAATATTGTAAACTTCTCATTAATTTGGTAGAATTAACCCTCAGAATTATATTTTGTGTTATGCTTTAATAGTCAATATATCAGTAAGTTATAATACTTATACTAAACAAAAATATAAAATAAACATAGATTTTAGTGGTAAATACAGGTACTTTTTCAAAATTAAATTTTGATTAGCTATTTTACTATCTGTAAATCAGATAGTTAAGTGATACAATTAACTAAAATTGGTGTCTTTTGTAGGCTGCTGTAAAATCGCCTCTCATAATTTTAAATCTTTCTATTACTGTTGAGATAAACTCTTCGTCTAATATTTCGAGCACATCATTAACACCTCCTCCACTCAAATCAAGCTCCGCTACCTTGTAACTTTGCTCAAAAGTGCCTTGCTCAAATTTTGCAATGTATTTTTGGTTCATCGAAAAGATTGTGATCTTACATTCAGGATGTGGAAGTTCTGCTATAACTCTCATTTTTAATTATTGTTCAGTATTAGGTTTGTAATTCTCAATATTTACGCCGTTTAAAGCTCCGTGGCTTTCTAAAATAGCAAAGCGGGCAAACAACTCTTCTGAATACCATTTACGTTCTCTGGTAAGCTTAATTACGTCAGAATGGTCAAAAGATTTATATGCGTAGTTTTTCATGCTTTCGGCGTTTTCCCAAATAGAAAATGTTGCCTGGTCGAAAAATGGATTTTCACCAACACCTGCAGATAGAATAAATCCCTGTGCTTTTCTCATTCCGTCGGCAGCTCTTTTTATGTTTTGTCTAAACTCTTTCACTTTACCAAAATTAATGGCAGCTCTGGTAATCACGGCAACTCTACCTTCTATTGTTCTTTCATCTTTATTAACCTTAAAAGGCTCAACACCTGACCATAAACCATGACTAGCTAAAGGCTTTAGTAAAATAGTAAATTCTTCTACGCCAAAAAATTTAAACCATTTTATAGTGAATGATTTGCTGTAAAAATCATCATAGTCTAACTTATTTTCCCATGTAGTTAAAATAGCCCAGTGCTTAAAATCAGGACCTAAATCAACCTGAGCATTTTTACCGCTACCCATTAATTTCCAAAATTTACATTTCTTATTTAACAAAAGTGGTAAGCGCAAAATGGCCATCCCTAAAAAAGCAAACGGAATTGTTAGTGTGCGATACTTAGTAATGGTTAAAGCTACAATCATGTTCAATAGGATTAATTCGGTCAAAACTAAGGATTTTAACGATATGATGTGTTTCAAAATTTAGTCATATAATAGCTAAATTCATTAAATGCAATAAATCCTGATTAGTTTTGCTTAACAGATAATATAAATATAATGGCAGAAGATTTAACTATAAGTAGAAATACCACGAAAGAAGAACAATACAAATCTCTAATTCCTCAAATAGAAGGTTTATTGCATGGTGAAACGGATTTCATCGCCAATTTAGCTAATGTTTGTGCTGCATTAAAAGAACAGTTCAATTGGTTTTGGGTAGGTTTTTATTTGGTAAAAAACGATGAATTGGTTCTTGGGCCATTTCAAGGGCCAGTTGCCTGTACACGAATTAAAAAAGGTAAAGGCGTTTGCGGTTCTTCATGGCTGCAAGCAGAATCTATAATCGTACCTAATGTTGATGAATTTCCAGGTCATATTGCGTGTGCATCTGCATCTAAATCTGAAATCGTTTTGCCATTGATTAAAGACGGAGAAGTTATTGGTGTATTGGATGTAGATAGCGAGTTTTTAAATCACTTCGACGAAATAGATAAGCTTTATTTAGAAAAAGTTATCTCAATTATATTAAATAAATAATTTAGTTAAAATTTTGAAACTAAATCAGGAATACTATCTTAATGAAGATGTTATTAACCTTGCTAAAGACTTGCTGGGTAAAGTTTTATACACCAAAATTAATGATGAGACTACAGCAGGTATCATCGTAGAAACTGAAGCTTATTTTGGAATTCAAGATAAAGCCTCTCATGCCTACGGCGGGAAGAGAACGCCACGAACGGAAACCATGTACGCCCAAGGTGGAGTTTCATACGTTTATCTCTGTTATGGAATGCACAACCTCTTTAATGTTGTTACTTCTGCCAAAGATAATCCTAATGCTGTTTTAATTAGAGCAATAGAACCTTTAGTTGGAATAGAAATTATGGAGGAGCGAAGAAATATGCCACGTTCTAAGGCAGCAATATCTTCTGGGCCTGGTTCAGCTGCTAAAGCCTTGGGCATTGATAGAACGTTTAATGCCAAAGATTTACTTGGTGATGAAATCTGGATAGAAGATCAGCATATTAGTTTAAGTCATGAACAAATCGCAACAACACCGCGAGTTGGCATTGCTTATGCACAAGAACACGCTTTATTACCTTTACGCTTTTTTGTAAAGGGTAATAAGTATGTAAGCAAACCAAATAAAGTCTAATTTTTTTCAAACATTTCTTTGCTCGATTCTGTTCTTTCATAAATACCAAGAGTTATGAAAAACGAAAAAAACATATCAATTTTAAAAGAAATGGCAGAAAGTGTTCGCACTTGTATGTTTACAACATTCTCAAGTAACAATGAATTAGGGAGCAGACCGATGGGTACGGCTAAAATAGAAGATGATGGGAGCTTATGGTTTTATACTAATGAATATTCCCTTAAATCAAAAGAAATTTCGAAAGATGATAACGTGTTGTTGGCTTATAGCGATCCTTCTAAAAACACATATTTAACCGTAAAGGGCAAGGCTGAATTGATTGATGATAAATTAAGAAAAGAAGCTTATTTTTCGCCTTTCGTTAAAGCTTGGTTTCATGATGGAGTTGAAGACCCAAGATTGATTTTAATAAAAGTTACACCAGAAGAGGCTGAGTATTGGGATTCTTCATCATCAAAAATTGTAGTTCTTTTTAGTATTTTAAAAGCAGTCGTTACAGGCGACACCCCTGATTTGGGTAAGCACGACACAATTAAATTTTAGTTAAAATTAATTTCAAATTGAGCAGGATTGGAAACAATACCTGCTTTTTTTGTAATATTGAAAAATGAATTTCGAAAATAATTTAGCCTTCGCCAAAGCACAGGATGAAGCAGATATACTAAAAGATTTCAGGGGTCAATTTTTATTCCCAAATCATAATAATAAAAATTTTATATACTTATGTGGTAACTCTTTAGGGCTTCAACCTAAAGTTGCGAATGATGTTTTAAAACGGCAATTGGATAACTGGGCTAACCATGCAGTAGAGGGCTGGTTTGAAGGAGAGGAACCTTGGATGTTTTATCATAAAGAACTAAAAAAACTCATGGCGCCTATTGTTGGGGCTTCGCCAGCTGAAGTTTGCCCAATGAATACGCTTACTGTGAACCTTCATTTATTGATGGTTAGTTTCTATCAACCAAAGGGCAAAAAAATCAAAATTATAATGGAAGGTGGTGCTTTTCCATCAGATCAATATGCAATAGAAAGTCAGGTTAGGTTTCACGGCTTTGACCCAAAGGAAGCTATTATAGAAGTTTTTCCTAGAGAAGGTGAGGAAATATTAAGAACTGAAGATATAGTTGCTAGAATCAAAGAAAACAGCGAGGAAATTGCACTTGTTTTGTTTGGTGGCATAAATTATTATACAGGTCAGTGGTATGATATGGAAACGATTACGAAAGCTGGTCATGATATTGGTGCCATAGTTGGATGGGATTTAGCCCACGCAGCAGGTAATGTTCCTGTTAAACTACATGATTGGGGTATAGATTTTGCTTGCTGGTGTTCCTATAAATATCAAAATTCTGGTCCGGGAGGGGTAAGTGGGATTTTTGTTCACGAAAAGCATTTCTCAAACACCAAGCTTAACCGTTTTGCAGGCTGGTGGGGTTATCAGGAAAATAAGCGATTTAAAATGGAAAAAGGTTTTATACCAGAAGTTGGGGCAGACGGTTGGCAAATCAGTTGCACGCAGGTTATGCCAATGGCTTTATACCATGCATCACTGCAAATATTCGAGCAAGCAGGTTTTATAACGCCACTTAGAAACAAAAGTATTGCTTTAACAGGGTATTTAGAATTTGTTATAAATCAGGTGAATAAAGAATTAAATTTTCAGCAATATAAAATAATCACACCAAAAGATTCTAAAGGCCGTGGGGCTCAATTATCGATCATCGCAAAAGAAAAAGGAAAGGAAATTTTTGATGGCTTAGTAGCAGATTACATACTTGGCGACTGGCGTGAACCTGATGTTATACGTTTAAGTCCGATACCGCTTTACAACTCCTTTGAAGATATTTATCTAACGGGACAATCACTTTTAAAAGTGAGCAGGAAAATTATTAACACTTAATATTAAAAATCAATGATTAATTATAACCCTAAAGATTGGTTTACATTTATTTTTAACGTCCACAAGGCTGATACTATTCGCAAACTATGGCCTTTAATGTTAAGTGTTTCTATATTTTCTGCACTTGTTGCATTTTTAGAATTGAACATCTTCAAGCTCTCTAAAAGCGACTATGTAAGTAATATTGGTATGATGCATAGCCTACTTGGCTTTGTGATTTCGATGTTATTGGTATTTAGAACCAATACCTCGTACGATAGATGGTGGGATGGACGCAAATTATTGGGTGCCTTAACAAATGTTAGCCGTAATTTTGCAATGAAAATTAAAGCGCTGAAGTTACCAGAAGAAGATTTGCGTTTTTTTGAATACGGAATTCCTAAGTATGCTTTCGCACTGAAAGAACACCTTCGGGAAAAACAGTATTTTGGTAAGAATAGCTTCCTAATCGAAGTTGAAGCTGGTAAACATATTCCGAATCAAATTGCTAGTAGTATGATTACCAGGCTTTACGAATTATTAGAGCGAGGTTTAATTTCTCAGGAGCAATTAATTATTCTAACAAACGATGTTAATCAGTTTACGGATATTTGTGGTGGTTGCGAACGTATTAAAAACACACCAATCCCATTTTCTTATAGCGCATTTATTAAAAAATTCATCTTTATTTATGTACTTACCATACCAATTGGCTGGGTATTTAGTTTAGGCTATTATCTGGTATTAATTGTTCCCTTTATACTCTATGTACTAGCGAGTTTAGAGCTTATAGCTGAAGAAATAGAAAACCCATTTGGAGAAGATGCAAACGACTTACCTGTTGACCAGATTTGTGATAATATTGAAAAGCATGTCGAGGAAATTTTAAACTAATGATTAAAATTGCATGGCATCCTTTATATGCGCATCCATTACCTGAAGGACATCGCTTCCCAATGTTAAAGTATGAGCTAATACCAGAGCAATTACTACACGAAGGCACTATAGAACCAAGCAATTTATTTAACCCCGAGCCAGTAGATGAAGAAATTATTCTGCTAACTCATGATAAGAATTATTGGAGAGAACTAAAAGGTTTAACGCTTTCAGCAAAGGAGCAAAGAAGAATTGGCTTCCCACTAAATACTCAGTTGCTAGAAAGAGAATTACGTATTACACAAGGAACAATAGGTGGTGCACATTTTGCATTAGCCACTGGAGTTGCTTTTAACGTAGCTGGTGGAACACATCATTCTGGTAGCAATTGGGACGAAGGTTTCTGTATATTAAACGACCAAGCTATTACAGCCAACTACCTATTATATAAAAAGTTAGCTAAACGCATATTAATTATCGATTTAGATGTTCACCAAGGAAACGGAACGGCTGAAATCTTTCAAAATGAATCAAGGGTTTATACATTCTCCATGCATGGCGATAAAAATTTTCCGTTTAGAAAAGAACTTTCTGATTTAGATATTCCTTTGGATGATGGTGTTGCAGATTTAGAATATTTATCACTTTTAGAGAAGAATTTAAAAATAGCTTTTGAAAAAGCACAACCAGATTTTGTCTTTTATCTTTCTGGAGTGGATGTACTTTCTACCGATAAATTGGGTAAGCTAGCTTTAAGTAAAGCAGCTTGTAAAGAAAGAGATAAAATCGTACTAGAAGCTTGTAAAGCTAAAAATTTACCACTGCAAATTAGCATGGGTGGTGGCTATTCGACAGACATAAAGGATATTGTTGATGCACATTGCAATACCTATAGATTAGCTTTTGATTTATTTACCTAGATTTTCTTCCCCAATAATATTCTTATCTTCGCGGCAATATGTTGGAGATAATTTATCAGGATGAAAATCTAATTGCAATCAACAAACCACACGGTTTATTGGTTCATCAATCATCAATTGCGAGAGATGCTAAGGAGTTTGCCTTACAAATGCTTCGCGACCAGGTTGGTAAGCACGTTAGTCCGGTGCATAGATTAGATAGAAAGACAAGCGGAATCTTATTGTTTGCTTTTGATAAAGAGTCTGAAATTGCTATGCATCAGCAATTTATGAACACAGAAACTGATAAAAAATATTTGGCTATTTTGCGTGGCTTCGCACCCGACTCTATGGATATTGATTACCCACTCGCCAAAGAAAACGGAACCCTGCAAGAGGCATTTACATCTTTTAAAACTTTACAAAGAGCAGAAGTACCTATCGCTTTTGGAAAGCATCCAACATCTAGATATTCATTAATTGAGGCTACTCCTAAAACTGGAAGAATGCATCAGCTTCGCAGGCATTTCAGTCATATTCTACATCCAATTATTGGCGATAGAACTCATGGTTGTAATAAACAAAATAAGTTTTTTTTAGAACAATGGAACATGACAACAATGCTTTTGCATGCGTCCGAGTTAAGTTTCACACATCCAATTACTTCAAAACGAATTCATTTAAAGGCAGAACTTCAGAATGAATTTAAAAGGGTAATGGATTTTATGAATATTCAGCTCTAACACAATTTTTACCTTCAAAATCTGTTTATAAATCATCTATGATTAAATACTTACGTTACACAATTCCCGTTTTAGCGCTTTTTACAGCCAGTTGTTCTTCAGTTTATATGCCGAACGTTCCAAATACACCAATGTTGAGTAAGCAAGGTGAATTTAGCGGGGGCGGACATATTTCACTAAAAGGAAATGCCAGTATTAATGGCGCTTATGCTGTTTCCGACCATATTGGTGTGCTCTTTAGTGGTTCAAGAATGAACAATGAAAGAAAAAGTAAAGATTTTGGTCATAAGCTGATTGAAATTGGTGGTGGTTACTTCGATACTTTTGGACCAGATAATAATAGAATTATTGAGGTGTATGCAGGTGTAGGAAAGGGTTGGAGCGATATTACTTTTAGAGATTATAAGGACGATATCCTTATAAGTAATGAAGTGCAGGAAGTTGATTATCGCAAATCATTTTTGCAGGTAAATTATAGTTCGAAAAAGAAAAATAATCTACGTCTTTTCGGAACTGATTTTCCGATTAATTATGGAACAGCGCTTAGAATTAGTCATATTACGATGGATAGGTTCTTTATTAACGGTGTAGTTCAACCTAAAGAAGATAATGTATTTTTTGAACCTATATTCTTTACACGAATGGCATTGAGTAAAACTTTTCAGCTTCAATACACAACAAGTAGCAACATTGGTTTAAAGAACCGAAAATATATGTCGGCAGGGAACTCAATATTTACAGTTGGAGTTGTGGTTAATGTTGGCGGCAAATAATTATCCGTTAAGCGCTTTCGTTTTATTTTGAAAGCGCAGAAATAATAGGATGGAGGCTGTTAATAATCCTAGCGTTAAGCCATACCATATTCCATTAACGCCTAACCCGAATTGAAAACCAAGAATATATCCAACTGGAATGCCGATAACCCAATAAGCTAAAAAGGTAATAAGAGTTGGGATATTCACATCTCCCAATCCACGAAGTACACCTAAACCAACAACTTGCGTTCCATCAAATAGTTGGAAAAAACCTGCTATAATGAGTAATTGAGCAGCAATTTTAATAACGGCTAAATCATCAGTAATTATAAATGGCAGCAAATTATTAGCTGCGATAAAAATTATGGCTGTTATTGCCATAAAACCTAAAATAACATGATAACTTGCAATTGCCGATTTACGTAAATCATCAAAATTGTTTTTCCCAAAGTTATTACCTGTTTTAATTGTTGCTGCAGATGCAACGCCACTGGCAATCATGTAAGTCATTGCAGCCAGGCTAATGGCAATTTGATGTGCAGCCTGCTCAACAGCACCAATTGTTCCAATTAAAACAGCCGCACCGCTAAAAGCACTAATTTCAAACGAATATTGCATAGCAACTGGTGCACCAATTTTAATAATTTTCAAGGCTCTGGCTTTATCTATAAAAGTTGCTTTAAAATTTACGAGGTATTTTTTAAAATTTTGAGAACGCAAAACGTAAATACACATAACGGTTGCCATCAAAATTCTATCAATTAAAGTGCTTAAGCCCACACCGCTAACACCCATTGATTTTATGCCAAACATACCTTTTACGAAAATTACGCCTAAAATTACATTAAGTGAATTTCCCCAAATAGAAACAAACATTGCCTGTTTGGTAAAACCTAAGCCTTCGGCAAACTGCTTAAAGGTTTGGAATATTAGTAAAGGAATAATCGAAATTGAAAGTAAATTTAAATAAGGCTTAGCATAACCTACAACAGCTGGTGTTTGGTCTAAATGGTCTATTACGAGCAATACACCAAAATGAACAAGAATATAGAGGATAATGCCAATGCAAATATTGATGATTAAACTTGTTGATAAGAGTTTACCACATTCATCGTAGTTCTGTCGTCCATTCTCTTGCGCAATTAATGGAGTAATTCCATAAGAAATACCCAATCCAATTACCAGGATAAGCATAAAAATACTGTTAACTAAAGAAACTGCTGCAAGTTGAACTGTATCTGTAAAATGACCAACGATGATACTATCGGCCATATGAACCAAGGTATGGCCTAATTGAGAACCTACAATTGGCAGCGCCAGATGAAGATTTTCTTTATAGTAAGGTTTATATTTGGCGTAAATTTTAGAAAACATAAGTTTGCAAAGTTCGGCTTTTTAAAATCAAAAAATAGGAAGAAAAACGATTTTAGCATTAAATGAGATATAGACATCAAAGGCTAGTTACTCAATTAACATCTTTTAATGGGTTCAGATTTATTTTACGGCAGTAAAATATTCTTCCTTTTCTGTAGTATTAGATTTTATAACGTTAGTTAAAATCAAACTGACTAATATTTTTTGAGCTTTGCGGTAAGAGCAACGCAATAGCTTACTAAATTCTTTGAGGGTTACTTTATCATTTGCATCTAAATATTCGAGCAATTTTTTTTCGTTATCAGAATAGGAGAAGAGCACACCATTATCTTTATGGTCTTGCTTTAAAACTTCTACAATAATTTTACTTGCTAAAACACTTTTATCCTCAATTCTGATGTAAGCCCACCATTTTTTCTGGTCATCTAAAGCGTAATGTGGTTTCGTATCGCTTTCTGGAATATTAACAACAAGCACAAGTTTATCATCAACATAAATTTCTTCAAAATAAGGCTCAATAGCAGGTTTACAAAACTGATTTGCAGAAGTCAAAATCATATATTTTTCTTCTTCTTCAGATTTCACGCCCTTTATCGAGCCATCATCAGCAACACCAATTAGTAATTTCCCGCCCTTATTATTTGCAAAAGCTACAAGGCTTTTGGCAATTTTCTCGGTATTGGTAATCGTTTTCTTGAAATCAAGCATAACGCCTTCGCCCTGCAAAATCAAACTTTTAATACTCGGCATAATCTACATGTTAATAAGCAACTCTTGATTCTTCTCCTTGATGCAAGTTTCGGATATATACTTCGTTCATTACAGTTGCACAAAGTTCACCTTCTTTATTTGTAATTTCCATCGGGTAAGCCTTAACAAACTTGCCAACGGTTTTCAATGCTACTTCAGCCTCTGCAATCATCTCATCCGTAACACGAATTGTAAAATATAAGTTAAAACGTCCAGGCTTTAAATATTGTATAGATGCGCTTTTTAACCAAACTCGAACTTTAAAACCTCTGCGCTGCATTAGCTGATCAAATAATAAAGCATAAAATGGATCTGTGGCTGCATAAATTGTACCACCAAAAATAGAACCATTATAGTTTTTGTTTAAAAAACTTTTGTTCAGTTTAACAGTACAGCTTCTAAATTCATCTTCAAATTTCTGAACCCAAATGCGCTGAAAAAATAAAGGGGGGTAAAGGCGCATCACCCATTTAAGGGTATTTTGAGAAATAATCATATTCACTAATATCAGAAAGTTTTGCCACGTTTTAAAGTTTTGGAGATGATGTTTTAATAATATTTTCGTAAATTAGAATCATGCATGTTTACGATACTATTACAGCAGCTCTAGCCGACTTAGACAGTCGTGGTTACAACCTAGACTTCAATTTAACACCAGAAGCTTTAGAATGTAAAGAGATTGATTTAATATTAATGCCAGAAGAATTTGAAATTGAAGAAATCTATCGTTTTGAAGGAATGACTGACCCTGCAGATAGCTCCGTCGTATATGCAATTTCATCGAATGTTGGAAATTTGAAAGGTGTTTTGGTAGATGGTTACGGTGTTTATGCTGAAAATGTATCTCCAGAATTATTAAATAAATTGAAAATTCATCATGAATAAATATTAGTTAATTATCTGTTTGTCTATGTGTTTTGTTAAAATGACGGTATCAAAAAACAAAAAAACAAAACCAAATCATTAGAAGGTTGTTAAGAATACAGATAACAATAAAAAACTATGAAAAAAATAATCTTAAGTCTTGCTTTTGCTGGCTCATTAATGATAGCCACATCAGCATGCAATTCATCTAAAAACATGGCAAGTTCTTCTGACAGTTCAAAGAT
Organism: Pedobacter jamesrossensis; assembly: GCF_042650905.1. NCBI lineage: Bacteria > Pseudomonadati > Bacteroidota > Sphingobacteriia > Sphingobacteriales > Sphingobacteriaceae > Pedobacter > Pedobacter jamesrossensis. The sequence continues at coordinate 23,960 of NZ_JBHSBY010000134.1, forward strand.
GGATTCTACAACAACACCAATGGCGGATACGACAAAAAAAATGACAACTCCACCAGATACAATGAAAAAAACAGTGCCTGATAGCACTAATAATATGCCTAAAATGTAGCAAGAAAGCTTCCCGGTTTAAAATCGGGAAGCTTTTTTGTTTATACCCCTTTTATTTATTTGTACTAATTTGTACTTTCAGCAACTAAACCAAATAAATAAATGGATTCCCAATCGAAAAGCAACAACCGTAATGTAATTTTTCTGGTTATTGTAGCTGCATTAGGCTACTTTGTAGATATTTATGACCTTGTTCTATTCTCCGTTGTACGTGTTCAAAGCTTAACCGAAATTGGTGTTTCTCCAGAAAACATGCAACATGATGGCTTTTTGATCATCAATTCTCAAATGTTTGGTTTACTACTCGGCGGAATACTCTGGGGTGTTTTAGGCGATAAGCTTGGCAGAATAAAAGTCCTTTTTGGCTCAATTTTACTTTATTCTTTAGCCAATATTGCAAATGGTTTTGTTACAACTGTTAATAGTTATGCAATAATCCGTTTTATTGCAGGTATTGGTTTAGCAGGAGAATTAGGTGCTGGAATTACCTTAGTTGCCGAAACCATGGATAAAGAAAAGCGTGGTTACGGAACCATGATAGTTGGCGCAATTGGATTATTAGGTGCTGCTGTAGCTGCTACAGTTGCATCGAAATTTACCTGGCAAACTTCATACTTTGTTGGCGGTGGAATGGGTTTAGTATTGCTTTTGCTCAGAGTAGGTACTTTCGAATCGGGTATGTTTAAACAAGCTGCTACAACCGACGTTTCAAAGGGTAATATTTTTATGCTTTTTAATAATAAGAAACGGTTCTTAAAATACCTTTACTGCATATTAATTGGCATACCATTGTGGTTTGTTGTTGGTATTTTAGTAACCCTAGCGCCAGAATTTGGGAAAGCATTGGGCGCAACAGAACCATTAAAAGCAGGCACAGGTATTATGTTTACCTATTTTGGTATTGCAATTGGCGATGTGGCTACCGGTTTATTATCCCAGGTGTTAAAATCAAGAAGAAAAACAGTTTTTATATTTCATTTGCTATCTGTTGTTAGTGTAGTTGTTTATCTAACCAGCTACGGACTTAATAGCAATTCATTTATTTGGATTTGTCTTTTTATGGGCTTTTCTGTAGGGTATTGGGCAACATTTGTTACCATCGCCTCAGAACAATTTGGTACAAATATTAGGGCAACTGTAACCACAACCGCACCTAATTTTGTACGTGGCGCATTAATTCCGATTACATTTTTATTTGAGTTTTTAGCAGAAAAATATAATTTAATTACCGCTGGATATTTGGTTATGGCTATTTTAACGGTTATAGCTATGTTTGGTTTAAGCCAATTAAAAGAAAGTTTTAATAAAGATTTAGATTATCTGGAAGAATAAAATTGTTTGAAAAGCAATTTTCTGTTTCTATCGGCTCCGAAAGCCCTGCTCATACACTCCAATCTTTTTGTTGCTGTAAGTTTAAACTTGTCTAATACCTGTAACAAAAAGTATTTCCATTTTTATCAGGTTTATTTAAATCAATACTGCTTTTAGCCACCTCATAAAAGTCAAACTGTCAATAAAATGTACTATATAAATATAAATGGGAATAGGTATGTTAATACCATTAAATTTGCATAGCAGTTAGATAAAGAAGAGCCATGTTTAAACAAGAAGTTGCCGAGCGATATAAGCAAATACAGGATGAAATTTGCAGAGGATTGGAAATTGCCGACGGGAAAGGAAAATTCGAAGAAGAGCTTTGGGAAAGAAACGGTGGGGGAGGCGGCCGTACGCGAATTATGCAAAAGGGTTCGATTATTGAAAAAGGCGGTGTAAATTTTTCTGCTGTTTATGGTAAACTGCCAGAAGCAATAAAAAAAGCTTTCAATGTTAGCGAAGACGATTTTTTTGCAACCGGTGTTTCTATCGTAATTCATCCAAACCATCCTTTGGTTCCAATAATCCACATGAATATTCGCTACTTTGAATTAAACGAAGAAACCCGTTGGTTTGGTGGCGGCATTGATTTAACACCACATTATGTTTTTGAAAACGATGCTCGTTTCTTTCATCATCAGTTAAAAAATGCCTGTGATGAATTTAACATCGATTTCTATCCAAAATTCAAAAAACATGCTGATGATTATTTCTATATCAAACATCGTGAAGAAACTCGTGGCATTGGTGGTATTTTTTATGATAGGTTAAAACCTGAAAACACAAACTTATCCTGGGAAGAAATTCTTAATTTTTCCGCAAAAATTGGGCAAACTTTTTTGCCAATTTATACAGAATTAATAGACCGTAACCGCGATAAAGATTTCACAGAATTTCAAAAAGAATGGCAATACCAACGTCGTAGCCGATATGTTGAATTTAATTTAGTTTACGACTCTGGAACAAAATTTGGACTAGAAACAAATGGCAGAATCGAATCTATTTTAATGAGTTTACCACCGCAAGCAAATTGGGGCTATAATGTTCAATCCGAAATTGGTTCAGAAGAACATAAAACATTGCAATTGCTTAAAAAAGGCATTAATTGGATTTAAAACAACGTTAAAGGCTGTTCTACTAAGTGAAAACCAGCCTTTAATTTACCCGTTCTAAAATCATTTACAATTTCGTGCGCCATTCTTGTTGGTTCCGGAATTCTATAATTCCCAATACATTTCTTAATGATGTTTATACTTTGTTCTTGAGTAATTAAATGACCAGCAGAAACATAGACCGGGGCACAATTTATTTTTGTTCGCAAAGCATACCCTAATAAATCGCCATAGCTTTTAATTTCAGCTGTGCTATATTTTGAATTTCCTGGGGTATGATTTTCTCCGTAAAGAATACTTTTCGCACAACCAATTGTAGCTTGATTTGCTAAAATCCCGAAGTGAGATGCAACACCCATTCTTCTGGGATGTAAAATCCCATTACCATCCAAAACTACAACATCTGGTTTAGCATTAATCAAATCCCAAACTTTTAGTAAGGCAGGAACTTCCTTAAAACCTAAAAAACCAGCTTTGTAAGGAAATGATGTTTCGTAAGTTTCTAACGCAAAAGCCTTTAAATTCATTTCGGGATAATTTAAAATCACAATCCCAGCGTACATTGTTGTGCTGTTCTTATTAAAAGAAATATCAGCACCAGCTATTGTTTTAATATCATCTAAATCCCGAAACTTTAGCTGTTTCGCAAGTTCTATCTGTAATATTGTAGCATCTTCAAAAGAAAAGTTATCGTACATAATTCTTAAACAAAGAAAAACAATAATTGTATGTAGAAATTAATACTAACTTTTCAAAAATCGGATTCTTTTGAAATTACGTAGGCAATCATTTCCGTTCTAATTTCAAAACCAACTTTCTGATACAATTTTACAGCTGCAATATTATCACTTCTAACGTGCAAAAAAGGAATTTCCGATTTGTTTAAAATTCGTTTAACCTGTTCGCATAAAAGAATATAGGCATAACCTTTACCTAAATAATCAGGGTGTGTACAAACGGCACTAATTTCGGTGTAAGGAGTGGGGTTAAACCGATGACCAGCCATCGATACTAATTTATCATCTTCGAAAATCCCTGTGTAGTTACCTAAATCTATAGTTCGAATACGAAATGGACCAGGTTTAGTTAAATTTACTAAATCTGTCATTTCAGTAACATTCGTTTCGCACAAATCACGCAAGCTAATATTATCAAATTCTGGTATTTCATTTTTTTGATATACCAGTTGATACATATCAATACGGGTAATCAATTTCCATGATTTTGGAATTTCGATTTTTAATTTAGAAAAAACTATAAATAAATCATTAGCATCTGAAATTTTATAAAGTTCTTCAAAGTCTTTAATGGAATTATTTTTCAGTCCTGCAAACGATGCAATTTCTTTATTATAGAACTTTACATTTTCTGAACCAGCAGAATATTTATGGTGAGCAGTAATTAGAGAATTGTATATCGGATTATCAAGTATATGACTCATTATTTTTAAAAGAATTATTCAAATATAACAACATGTTTATTCTAAAAGCAAGAATTAATCATTAATCTTGTCCTATAATTAACATTATGTTAAGTTGAAATACTTAATCCCTATTCTTTTAAAGAATAACATCCTAAAGTTCTTGTAATCGTCTTTTGAGTTCTTGCACTTTATCTAGTGCATTTTTACGAGTGTAAATTTCAATTAGCAACTGAACGGTTTGCTTATCATTTGGATTGATTTCATTTGCACGTAATAGCGCAAATTGTGCTCTGTTAATTAAAGAGCCATATTGAGCTATTTTATCTGCTTCTGGTTTTTTCAACGCATCATTAGCGGTATTAATATAAGCTAATCCAAGCTGATATAACGCATCAAAATAATTTTGATCAGTACTTAATGCTTTATTGTAAGCTAATATAGCGGTAGAATTATTGCCTCCAACTTGCTGTAGATAACCGTACAAGAAAAATAAAAGTTTATTCCCTTTTTCAACCTTAAGGTTATTTTCAATTAAACCCTGGGCTTTGCTATAGTTTTCGGTATCAAGTAATAAATTTATATAATCATTAGTAAGATTATGATTATAAGGATTTAAAGACAACCCATCTTCGAGTATTTTAACCGCATTTTCATTATCAAATTTTGCTACATATAATTGTGCCATTTTTTGAAATACAGCAGGATTTTTAATACTATCTTCTTTCGCTCGCTTAAAATATTTTAAAGATTCATCATACATTTGTACGTTTTGTGCGCAAATTGCTGTGTTTAATGCTAATGTAGAATCAGAAGGAAAATTATCACTAACTTCTTTCAAGTCATCAAGCGCTTCTTTAAAATCATTGTTAAAATAAGCAAGATTACCTCGCTCCTGCTTTTTAATTAAAATATTATGCTCAGAAGCTTTAATTAAACCTGAAGGATCCTCATATTTATCGAGGCTCTTTGCTTTTCTAATTGCAACAACAGAAGTGTCAAAATATTTAAAAGAAGATGTTGCATCTGTTTCAATAATGGCCGCATAAGAAGTCAAATATGACTTAATTGCCCATGTTTCTGCCCAGTTTTTAGTTTTGTTATCTTTTTCTGCAGATTCTATAGATTTTAAACCTTCGGAGATAATGGTTAACTGTTTTTTAGGGTCTTCTTTCCCAGCAAAAGATGCTTGTAATTTACCAACCGAGTTACGGGCAATTAGCATTTGACTCTTTTGAGCAAAGGTGTTAAATGATAGCGTAATTAAGATAGCGAATAAAAAACGTGAGCAATTTTGCATAAGATAAAGTAATGGTGATGGTGTAAAAATAAACATAAAAAAAAAAGCCCCGAAATTTCAGGGCTTTTTTTTTCGTTATTCAATTTATTGTTTAGGCAACGCGTCTAAACGTTTTTTAATTTCATCGTAGTTTTTTGTATCGTTTTTGAACGCGTAAATGGTTTTTAGTGTTTCCAATGCGCCTTCATTTTTAGGATCAATATCTAATGCTTTTTTATAATATGGTACCGATTTTTCTAACAAACCATTCATTTTTGTTGTAAGTTCATTAAATTCTTTAACCTTTTTAGCATCAATTTTATTTCTATCTGCTTGTAATTTTAAGGCCTGAGAAAAATAAACATTACCTAATAAAAGTTGATAAGTAGCATTATTTGGTTCTTTAGTAGCTAAAGTATTTAACATTTGCTCCGATTTAGCGGCATCACCTTTATTAATGTAGATTTGAGTTTCTGTCTTGATATAATCAGCTTCATCAGGAAACTTGGCCTGAGCTTCTTTAATTAACGCTAGGCCAGCGACCGTATCCTTTTGTTTTGTTAAAACAATACCAATTAACTCAGAATATAATTCTTTAGATTGAGGAGAGTTAAGTGAAATAACTTTTTTGAATTGCGTAATTGTACCAGGATAATCTTCAATATTTCTAGCTGCGATACCTGCATTTAAATACATTGCAGTATCAGTTGGGTTAATTACTGTAGCTTGTACAAATTTTGTATAGGCTGTTTTGTAATCTTTTTTATTGTAAGCAATAACACCTGCATTTCTAACAGCATTAGCGATATTAGTTTCAGCTAAAGCAATATTCTCCTTTTCTGCACCTTTAGTATCAATCGTTTTAGCTTGTGCTGCAGCATCCATAGCAATTTTCAAGTTTGCTTCAGAATTTTGTACACTAGCTGTATCTATTAATGCAATAGATGAAGCGAATAAAGCACGGTATGACCACGCATCTGGCATAATTTTAGATTTTTCATCAGCAATAGCTTTATCAGTATGTGCTAATCCTGCCGATAATGACTCTAACTTTTTAGCCAATGGAACTGAAGCCGCTTGACCTGTAATTTGGAAAATACCCCATGCCTTTTTAGCATCAGCAACTTCGCTTTTTTGAGCAAATGTAAAGCTAACCACACCTGCTAAAATTATACTTAGAACTACTTTTTTCATAAAATTATTATTCTATTCTTATTTAATGGATTAATTTTCATCTTCCTTTTCGTTGTCAGATTCGCCTTCTTCTTCTGTTTCCTCAGCTTCGGCAGTTGTGTCGGCTTCTAATTCCTCACCATCAACAACTAAAACATCAGCTAAATCTACTGTTTCTTCTTCATCTTCTTCGTGGTCTATTTTAGTAACTGATGCAATTTCATCATCACCTTTTAAAGATATTAAACGAACACCCTGCGTTGCACGGCCCATAACCCTTAATGCAGAAACCGGGATTCTGATTACTATACCAGAACGGTTAATGATCATTAAATCTTCGCTATCTGTAACATCTTTAATCGAAACTAATTGTCCGGTTTTTTCCGTAACATTAATTGTTTTTACACCTTTACCACCACGATTTGTAACACGATAATCTTCAATATCTGTACGCTTCCCGTATCCTTTTTCTGATACTACTAACACTGTAACCTCTGGATTGTTTACAGCAATCATGCCAACAACCTCATCTTGGTCATGTGCTAATCTTACGCCGCGTACACCAGTAGCTGTTCTACCCATCGGACGAACGGTACTTTCATTGAAACGAATTGCCCTACCAGAACGCAATGCCATAACAATTTCGCTCTGACCGTTTGTTAAGCAAGCTTCTAATAATACATCTCCATCGTTTATATTAATTGCATTAATACCATTAACACGTGGACGAGAATAAGCTTCAAGAGAAGTTTTCTTAATGGTACCTTTCTTAGTACACATTATGATAAAGTTGTTCTCTAAATATTCTTGATCTTTAAGGTTTTTGACTTTAATGTAAGCCTTAATCTTCTCGTCTTTCGGGATATTGATAATGTTTTGAATCGCCCTTCCTTTACTGGTACGAGAACCTTCCGGAATTTCGTAAACTCTTAACCAGAAACATCTTCCGGCCTCGGTAAAGAATAACATATAATTGTGGTTGGTTGCAACCAGCATGTGCTCAATAAAATCTTCATTTCTTGAAGTACTGCCTTTTGAACCTTTTCCACCTCTACCCTGCGCTCTAAATTCTGTTGCTGGCGTACGTTTTACGTAACCCTCATGAGAGATTGTGATAACCACTTCTTCATCATCAATGAAATCTTCCATGCTCATATCTTCAGCCGAATGAACGATAGTTGTTCTACGCTCATCACCAAATTTCTGCTTAATTTCTGCTAATTCATCTTTGATAATCTGCATACGCAAACCCTCATCATCTAAAATAGATTTTAAATATTCGATGGTTTTCATTAATTCAGCATACTCTTCTTTAATCTTATCACGCTCCAGTCCTGTTAAACGACGTAATGTCATATCCAGGATTGCACGGGCTTGCAGGTCGCTTAAACCAAATTTCTCCATTAAGCCAACACGAGCTTCTTCTGGAGTTTCTGATGCACGAATTAATTTTATTACTTCATCTAAATGATCTAAAGCAATTAAATAACCTTCTAAAATATGTGCACGTTTTTCGGCTTCTGCCAATTCATATTTTGTACGACGAACAACTACATCATGGCGGTGATCTACAAAATGCACAATTAAATCTTTTAGATTTAGCATTTGTGGACGACCCTTTACCAATGCAATATTATTTACACTGAAAGACGTTTGTAAAGCCGTGTACTTATATAAGTTGTTTAAAACGATAGATGCATTTGCGTCGCGTTTAATTTCGTAAACAATACGAATACCATCTTTATTCGACTCATCTTTAATATTAGAGATACCTTCTAGTTTTTTCTCACCAACTAATTCAGCAGTACGCTCAATCATCATGGCTTTATTAACCTGATAAGGAATTTCTGTAACAATGATTACTTCACGGTCTTTAATGCTTTCGATTTCTGCTTTAGCACGCATAACAATACGTCCGCGACCAGTTTCGAAAGCTTCTTTAACACCTGTGTAACCATAAATAATACCACCTGTAGGGAAATCCGGAGCTTTTACAAACTTCATTAACTCCTCAATGGTAATATCTCTGTTATCGATGTAGTTCACAATACCATCAATACATTCGGTTAAGTTATGTGGTGCCATGTTGGTGGCCATACCTACCGCAATACCACTTGAACCGTTTACTAAAAGGTTGGGGATTTTTGCTGGTAAAACTGTTGGTTCCTGTAAGGTATCATCAAAGTTTAACTGAAAATCTACGGTATCTTTATTGATATCGGCAAGCATTTCCTCTGCTATTTTAGAGAAACGTGCCTCCGTATAACGCATTGCAGCTGGCGAGTCACCGTCGATGTGGCCAAAGTTTCCTTGTCCGTCTACCATTGGGTAACGTAAGCTCCAATCTTGAGCCATACGAACCATAGTGAAATATACTGATGCATCACCATGTGGGTGATACTTACCTAAAACCTCACCCACAATACGGGCAGATTTTTTGTGTGGTTTATTACTGGTTACACCAAGATCAAGCATACCATATAAAACACGACGGTGAACCGGTTTCAATCCATCGCGTACGTCAGGCAAAGCCCTTGATACAATTACCGACATTGAATAGTCAATGTAGGCCGATTTCATCTGCTCCTCTATATTAATTTGGATGATTTTGTCGTTTTGTTGATTTTCTAAATCTTCTGCCATAAATTATTATTCTCGTTATCAAAAACGATGTTTCAAAAAGGTATTATTATAACCTTGCGAATTTAGCAAAAATATGCCGAAATAAGGCATTGTGGAAAAGTTTTGGCACTAAATAAAGGTTTTTAGATAGCAAAGTTTTTTTGTATGATTTTAGAGGCTTTTGCCGCGTTTTCTAAAAATGATAAATTGAAATGATTGTTAAGTACCAAAACAATTTACCTAATTAGTTCTATTTTTGCTGAGTAACCCAATCTACATTATGGCCAAGGAAAAAAAATCTGCGATGATCTTCATAATGATTACGCTTTTAATTGATTGTACAGGATTCGGAATTATAATACCCGTGTTGCCCAACCTGATTAAAGAATTTACTGGTGGAAGTACAAGTGTTGCTGCAGATTATGGAGGTTACCTAATGGTTGCTTTCGCATTACCACAGTTTATTTTTTCACCCATTTTAGGAGGTTTAAGCGATAAGTATGGAAGAAGACCAATATTATTATTTTCGCTATTTGGTTTAGGAATGGATTACTTGCTCCTCTCCTTTGCTCCATCTATATTTTGGTTTTTTATCGGACGAATTATAGCAGGAATAACTGGTGCGAGTTTTACAACTGGCATGGCTTATATTGCCGATATATCTACCCCTGAAAAGAAAGCACAAAATTTTGGATTAGTCGGTGCAGCGTTTGGCCTGGGTTTTATTCTAGGTTCAGTTGGTGGTGGATTATTAAGTCAGTTTGGTTTGAGAGTTCCATTTATGGTAGCTGCAGGTTTATCTCTTCTAAACTGGCTTTATGGTTATTTCATTTTACCCGAATCTTTATCAAAAGAAAAACGTAGAGATTTTTCATGGAAACGTGCTAATCCGGTTGGTTCTTTTATGAATGCATCTAAATACCCCGCAATTTTGGGCTTGTTAGCTACATTGCTATTACTTTATATTGCCAGTCACTCAGTACAATCTAACTGGTCTTATTATGTAATCGAGAAATTTAAATGGACACCGACAATGATTGGTTATTCATTAGCTGTTGTTGGTATTATGGTTGCAATTGTACAAGGTGGCTTAATTAGATTTATTATTCCTAAAATTGGAAATAGAAAAGCAATTTACTTTGGCTTAATGTTATATGTAATTGGTTTTATCTGTTTTGCTTTTGCCGCAAATGGATTAATGATGATGTTGTTTATCATACCATATTGTCTAGCCGGAATTGGTGGACCGGCAATGCAAAGCATTATTTCCAACCAAGTACCCGAAAATGCCCAGGGAGAAATACAAGGAATTACCACAAGTTTGCAAAGCTTGGCTGCGATAATTGGGCCATTCTTAGCCAGCCATATTTTTGTTTATTTTATTGAAAAAGGAACTCCTTTTTATTTTCCTGGAGCACCATTTATTTTAAGTGCATTTTTAACATTGATAGGATTGTTTATTGCAATAAGAGCTTTACGAAAGTATCATTAAAGCAATTCGTTTGCCAAATTTGCCAATTCACTACGCTCTCCTTTATGCAAAGTAATATGTGCATAAAGCGGATGGTTTTTAGCATTTTCAATCAAATAAGATAGTCCATTGCTTTCGGAGTCTAAATATGGTGTATCAATTTGGTAAATATCTCCTGTAAAAACTATTTTAGTATGCTCTCCCGCTCTGGAAATAATGGTTTTCACTTCGTGAGGGGTTAAATTTTGTGCCTCATCGATAATAAAAAATATTTTAGTTAACGTTCTACCTCTTATAAAAGCTAAAGGCGCAATTGCTATTTTTTCGGTTGCAATTAATTCATCAATTTTAGCGGTCATTTTTTCATCACCAGCAAATTGTTCCTTAATGAATCTCAAATTATCCCAAATAGGTGCCATAAAAGGATCTATTTTAGATTTTGCATCACCAGGTAAAAAGCCAATATCTTTATTACTTAACGAAACAATAGGTCGGGTTACATAAATCTGCCTAAAATCTCTACGTTGTTGGAGTGCACTGGCCAAAGCTAAAAGTGTTTTACCAGTCCCTGCATTTCCTTGTATGCTAACTAATTTAATATTCGGATCTAACAGAGCATTAATTGCAAATGCTTGTTCTATGTTTTTAGGTTTTATTTTAAAAATGGCATCGCTAGAAACCGAAGAAATTGTTTTTAAGCTATGGTTATAAAATACGTTTGCAGTTTTTCGCTTATTCTTTAAAATATAAAAATGGTTACCTGTTCTAGCGGGTAGACTGGATTCTGTAACATCAACAACCGTTTCTTTTTTTACTTTATCGATAATTTGCTCATCGAAATTGGCTATTTCGGTTTTACCTACGTAAAGTTCATCAACGTTTTTAATTTTACCAGTTTCATAATCTTCAGCATTTAAATCGAGGGCTTTTGCTTTTAAGCGAAGGCAAATATCTTTAGATACTAAAACAACTTTTTTATCAGGATTTTCATCCTTTAAACTTAATGCTGCATTTAAAATTTTATGGTCTGTTTTGCCTTTTCCGAAGATATCTTCTGCATTAATTTTTAGCGGACTTTCATTTAAAACCACTTTGAACATGCCTGAGTTAGGCTTTTTTAGTGGAACCCAATTGCTAATTAATTCTTGTTTTGAGGCTTGATCGATAAGTCTGATGAAACTTCTGGCCTCAAAGTTTCGGGTATCGTTGCCACTTTTAAAATTATCTAACTCTTCTAAAACCTGAATTGGGATAGCAACATCATGCTCATGAAAGTTATTTATTGCATCATGGTCGTAAAGAATAACAGAAGTATCTAAAACGAAAATCTTTTTTGATGCAAGAGAAGCTGATTTAACCTTTTTAGACATTCTGTAAATTTAATATTTTAAACAGATAAAGCCTAAATCTAATTGGTGTTGTAATTTAAAACTGAGACAAAATAAAAACGGGGTTCTTCTTCTTGCGATTCAGTTCCCCGTTTTAACCTTAATAACAACCGTGATTGATACTAAAGCACCTAATACATGTGAATTGAATTTCTTCGTTTTTACTTGGTTTTTGCAAACTTCTGTAACTCGTTAAGAAATTATTTCCGATAGCGATATTCCGTAAAACAATGCTATTTTCAATAATGTCTGCTTAAGCCTTTTGATTTTCTGATGCTTCAATCTTTCGATTTCTTCATTCATATTCTTAATTAGTTTAACCCTCTTAAAAAACAATCATATTCTTTGAAGTTAATCCGAAAAACTTTCCCTTTCAGTTCTGTTTTTCTTTTGGATTCTCTCGTCAGACTTTCAAATTACTCCGTATTTGATATATTCTAATATAGGATGAAAAAGCATACTCGTCAATAAAAAAATAATTGTTTTTATAAACAAAGTTATTAACCTGAAAGTCAGTATTATTAACATGCTAAAGTAACTTAAATATTGTGTCAAGTTATAAAAATGCGGTTTATTAAACTTTATCAACATTTCACTTTAACTGGCTTATTAACAATTAGATAAGATTAATCTAGCTAAGAGAAACAAATTTTCTGCTTAAATTTTGTAAATCTTCTAAAAACTTAAACAAAATCGTACAACAAAAGCATTCGTATTATGTTATTTTTGTAGTATGCAGATAAGGCAACCCATCAGAAATGTTCAGGATTTTTTACTCAGCACATATTTTGCAGATGGGTTACGAATTACTATTGGGGTATTGTTGCCTTCTTTAATATTTGCACAATTTGGATTGCTTAAATACGGAATGACACTTTCGCTCGGCGCACTATGTGTGAGCGTGGTAGATAGCCCCGGCCCTATGGTTCATCGCCGCAATGCAATGCTGGTTACAGCAGCATTAATATTCATTTTTTCTATCCTGACAGGATTAACAAATAAAAGCCACTATTTCATAGGTTTCCTTCTTGTTGTATCTAGTTTCATCTTTTCGATGTTCTACATATATGGAATAAGAGCTGCATCTATCGGTACCGCTACCTTATTGATAATGGTTTTAAGTATTGATGATATAAGGCCTTGGCAAGAAGTAATAATTCACTCTTTAATGGTTTTGGCCGGAAGTTTATGGTACACCGGATTAAGCTATTTCGTTTATAGGTTACGCCCGTATCGCTTGGTTCAGCAATCACTTAGCGATTCTATTCTAGAAGTTGCAGAGTTTCTCAGAGAAAAAGCTAAATTTTATCATCATAATAATAATTACGACAAAACTTATGCTGATTTGCTCCAACTTCAGGTTTCAGTTCACGAAAAACAGGATGCAGTTAGAGAATTACTATTTAGAACCCGTGAAATTATAAGAGATTCTACACCTGAAGGTAGGTTTTTAATGCTGGTTTTTGTTGATATGGTCGATTTGTTTGAACAGGTTATGTCTACCTATTACAATTACAAACAACTACATGAGCAATTTGACTCTGCCGGCATATTGCCAGATTACGAAATGGCTATAAAACGTATTTCTTATGCTTTAGACGATATTTCCTTCGCACTAAAAAGTGGTGGCAAACCTGTAATTTCAAAAAGATTGTTGATTGAAATTGAAAGATTGAAAATCAAGATAAATAATTTTGAAAAGAATAACAATAACAATCAATTCAGCACTTCGGGTATAATTGCTTTAAAAAACATTGAAGTTAATATTGAAAATATTCTTGGGCGAGTTAAAACAATAAACAACTACTTTAAACTTAGAAATAGTAAAGATATCAGCAAAGCTGAAGTTGATACAGAGAAATTTATTACCCGTCAGAAATTTGATTTTAATCTTTTTACCGAAAATTTAACTTACAGTTCTTCAACTTTTAGGCACTCTTTAAGGGTTACTGTTGTAATGCTTTTAGGGTATGTGGTTTCGCAGGTTCTTGATTTTTCTCATAGTTATTGGATACTGTTAACCATTTTGGTTATCTCTAAACCTGGGTTTAGCTTAACAAAACAAAGGAATTATCAACGATTGATAGGTACAACAATTGGGGCTTTTGTAGGTATGGCTGTTTTAACATACATTCATGATAAAAATACATTATTTGCAATTCTTCTCATCTGTATGATTGGGTGTTATAGTTTTCAGCGGAAAAATTATGTAGTAAGTGTTTTGTTCATGACACCCTACATCCTGATTTTATTCGATTTCTTAGGAATGGGATCTCTGGCACTTGCAAGAGAAAGGATTTACGATACCTTTATCGGCTCTGGAATTGCGCTTTTAGCAAGTTATTCTTTGTTTCCAACCTGGGAACGTGATAAATTAAAAGAAGCAATGTTGAACATGCTCATCGCCAACAAAGCTTATTTTGAGCAAATATGCAAGCTTTATTTCGAAAAGAATTATAACAGAACAGATTATAAATTAGCCCGAAAGGAAGTTTATGTTAGTACCGCTAATCTTGCCTCATTATTTCAAAGAATGTTTTCTGAACCTAAGAGTAAGCAACTATTTATTAAAGAAGTACATCAATTTACAGCATTGAGTCATTTACTTTCCTCTTACATAGCAACATTATCACTTTATAATAAGGAGCACGATTTTCACTTCGAAAATTTCGATGCACTAAAACCGATAGCAAGCAACACAACTTATTTACTAGATACTTCGGTAGAAAATTTGCAAAAAGGACAAAATACTATAGATAATGTTCCCTTAATAAGATTAAATAATACTGGTTTGAGTATGAAATCGGGAGAAGATTTAATACCTGAACAATTCGATTTAATACAGAAAGTGGCTTACGATTTATATAAGCTTACCGTTAAAATAAAGATTTAATTCTTCTGCAATTGTTCAGTTATTGTGCAAATACTAAATGGTAATGTTAAAATAGAACCATTATCTAATTTGAAAACAATATGGGCATTGCACCCTATTTTTTTATTTTCTAATTCTTTAGAGCTGAAAATTATTGGGTAAAATTTCAATTCAGGGTTATCAGAACTTACTACTTCTTCTCTGGCTTTAAACTTTACTTTAATTTCTGTCTTTCCTTCTCTGAAATAAATGTTATCAATCTTTTTATAAGTTTCATTTGAAACAAAATTTAACATCAGTTTATCATCTTCTGATGAAGAATCTTTATAAAGTTCGAAAGCGTAATACGATTTATCAGTGCGATAGTATTGATAATCTAAACTTTGTTTTGGTTTTTGTGCTGAACACAATGTAGATAGCGCAACGAAAAAGAATATGATTATGGATGTTTTCATATGTAGATAATATTGTTTTAAAATGTCATATGGAATACGCCATGTATCTTCATTTGTGTTTATGCGTTTCGGCACATGGCTATTTCATATTTTTAAAATTTAGGACAAGGGACTTTGAATCCTTTAAAGTTATTATGTCTGTAGATTAATGAAATCTCGTAAGTTCTTGGCGTTGAACTTAAAACTCGGCTACCATAAACTGTGTAATTTACACCAGCACTGATGTTTCCAAATCCAATTCCTAAATATGGATAGTAAGATGATTCATTAAATTTATACCACAAGCCAGCATTTAATTTAATTTTAGTTTGTTCGTTAGGTTTAAAACCGACAACTGCTCCTGCTAATTTATCATTGATGTTTCCTTGCTTATTGTATATGGCGGTAAAATTTAAATCAACATAGTTGCTTAATAAATAAAGCATGCCAAAGTTTACTGTTTTGCGAGAAGGCAAAGCATCTTTATTTGTTCCGAGAAGTGTTTCTACGGGTTTTGTGAGGTGATATTGTGCATAACCAGCCACAACACTAAATCTCTCGAAAGTTGCAGAAAAATTTGCACCCACATTTAAATCAAAATAAGATGTTTTATCATTTTCTAAATTAAGATAGTTTGGCATCGAAGAATCGAAACCGCTCCCATTATATTGAGATGCAAAAGTTAATTTGTTGTAATCTAAAAATCGTGAAACATAAGAGATTTGTGGAGCCAAGCCGAATTTAAAACGATGATGAGCATCTAAATATTGATAATATGAAGCACTAGCACTAATGTATTGTGATTTTAGTGCTTTATTAAATGATTCATCAAAAAGCCCACTTAAACCAATAGAAATTACACTATTCGTGAAATTTTCATCCGCAATTAATTTTACATCTCCTGAAATACTGTAAGTATTGTATGGGTCGCCTAAATTACCCCATTGCTGCCTTGTATTTAATGCAATACGGTAATCTCCATCAAAAAAACCAGTAAATGCTGGATTTAAAGTTAATGGCGCAGCAAAATATTGCGAAAATTTAGGATCTTGTGCTGAACAGTATGTCGTTATAAAGCACAAAATGAAAAAAGCTAGTTTTTTGTACATTATAATATTAATATCGTTTTACCTTTTGATTGAAATTTCCCACCTAAAGTATCTAAACCTTCTGCAAACCAAGAGAAAGTTTCCATTGGCTGCATTTTACTTTTAAATTGTCCATCCCACCCAGTTGATAGCATACTATCAGTTTGATAAACTAAAATACCCCACTTGTTGTAAACTTTGAAGCTGTTAAGTTTTTGTATACTAGTATAAAATGGATAAAGTAGATTATTGGTAGATTTTTGTGGCGTAAAGGCAGTTGGCACAATTATCTTGGGTGCTGGTAAAATGGTTAATTCTAATGATGCAGTAATGGTACATCCATTTTCGCTTTCTAATGAAATATAATAAATTCCGGCCTTGTTAACTTTGGTTGCATCTGGTACTTGTTTTGTAAGTGCATCATCTAAATAATAGCGAATCTTAAGATAACCCGTACTTCCTTTTACTACCTCTGGTGAGGTTAAGTCAATATAGTCGTAATCGAAAATTGGTTTAGGCTTATTTAATACAATTACTGGCAAGGGATTAATGGTAACACTAATCTTGTTAGACACAAAACAACCATTTTCATTGGTAATTTTAACATAATAAATACCTGTTTTAGCTACTTGCGAAGGTTGAAGAAGTTTATTGCTTAAATTAATATCGGTATAATATGAGTAAGTTACGTTTGCTGTTGTGCCCGAGTATAGTGTTAAATCTGTTATATCAACAGTTGAGGGGTAACAAACTGGTAAAGGATCTTTTAAAACCAATATTGGCAAATCGCTTACAACAACGTTAATTTTATCGGTAACAATACAACCTAAAGCATTTGTTGCCTTAATGTAGTAAGTACCTGTTTTCTCAATTTTTGTTGGGTCAGGTATTTTCAGTTCTAATGATGAATCTGAATAAAATTCGTATGCTAAATCGCTATCGCTACCTGCAAAATTAGCAGCTGCTGTAATATCTACTTTTTCAGGATAGCAAACACTTTTAGGATTTGTTATTTTTAAAGTCGGTTTCTTATTTACAACAACATCAATCGGCAAAATTTTAACACATCCTAAACTATTGCTTAGTTTCGTGTAAAATCTTCCGCTGGTATTAATTCTATTTGGGTTAGATAGTACTTTCGTTGCTAGCGAATCTGCAAAATATGACTTGGTTATATCCGTCAAATCGCCAACATATATATCATTTTGTGTAATATCTACTGTTTGGGTATAACAAACTTGTGCAGGGTTTTTTACAACAAAATTTGCAATGTCAAATATCGACATATCAATAATACTCACGCTCTCACAGCCTTTATAGTTTGTAGCTTTTACATAATAGGTTTTATTTGTATTGATCTTAGCCATTCCTGTAATTGGCATGGTTAAATCTTTATCTTCAAAAGCAAAATAGCTAAAATCGGCATTTCTATTGAGTACATAATCATCAGATGTTAAGTCTACTGGCGTACCCTTGCATACTGTGTTCTTTGGTAAGAGCTGTAGCTGATAATCTACAGCCATTACAGTAGCACTTAATGTACTCGGACAGCCGAAGCCTGTAAAAGGAATTAAATCAAGAATAATTTTTGTTCCATCTGGTGGCGTTGGTTTAATTTTAACAGCTTGCCCGGTTCCATATTTAATAGTTCTATCTCCATTATACCAATTGTAAGTTTGAAAACCACTTGGCCCCGAAACATTTAGCTCTTCTGAGCTTTTGCAATAGGTATTACCAACAATTAAATCGCCACAAAGATTATTTACATCCACATATGCGTAACCAAAATGCCCACCTAAAGTACAATCTCCGGTTATAAATTCTAATAAAACTTGTTTGCCTTGGTAACCAGATAAATTTATGGTTACAGGTGTCCATTCTTTATAAATTACGGTACTGCTAATTTGTGATTTTTTAAAACCTGGTAGTGTAGATGTTGCAATATAATCGAAAGAGGCACAAGGAATATATAGACCTGTCTCTAAATCTTTTACCTTAGCGGTAAAACGTGGTTGTTCTATAACTTGATGATTTGGATCTTCAAATACTACAGCATATTGATAAGTTAAAGTAAATTCGGGTCTGTTAGAAGGGATGTTAATTAAATAGGAAATTGCTTCAGCCTGACTACCAGTGCCATTATTACCAAGTTTAACTATGTAATTACCGCCGTTTTTTGGCACAATTGTAAATTTGCCGTATTCATCTATAACAGCTTTATTATTCTGCAGAGTATGCCTTCCTGAAACTGGCGAAGTAGTTTCGATTAAATTTATTCCTGAGGTAGTTATGCTGCCGGTATAAGTCTTCCAGTTCTTGAAAGTGCCGTTTTCAAAACCAATATTTTCAGGACACAATTGAGCTTTTAAGTTTGATGTCATAGCAATACTTGCCACAATTAGCATCAGAGTTAATTTATAAATCAATTTAGGGAATGATTTTAAAATAGTTTACTAAGTAAAAGTATAGATTTATGTTATTTGACTATTATCCTTTACTCCTACAGTGTTTAAATTTTACACGAAAGCAATTCATTTCCCCAGAAAAAGCATGATATTTAAGTATTTAAATTGCTGTTAATCAATTTTTTAAATGCTATTTTTGATTAAAGAAATGGTGATAACAACTGCAGTAGATATTTACACGAAAATTATTCATTTTAAGGAGCAGTTTCATCCTATTGAAACAATTTATTCCAATTACTGTTAATCTTTTTCAATACAAGTAATTATGGAAAAGCTATATTCAGCTGAAGTTACAGCTACCGGAGGAAGAGATGGACACATTAAATCAAGTGATGGTCAATTAGATTTAGAAATTAGAAAACCAAAAGAATTAGGTGGTCAAGGCGGGGCTACCAATCCTGAACAGTTGTTTGCAGCAGCCTGGGGACCGTGTTATTTAGGTGCTTTAGGCTCCATTGCAGAGCGTGAGGGAGTGGATGTTAGCGAAGCTAATGTTAATGTTATTGTTTCATTTAATAAAGATGGAAATGCATTTGTTCTTTCAGCCGATTTAGATGTACATATTCCAGGCATATCGCATGAAGAAGCTCAATCGCTGGCAGAAAAAGCACATAAAGCTTGCCCGTATTCTAAAGCTACAAGAGGCAATATAGACGTTAGAATCACAGCAATATAAAGTTTGTTCGAAAAAGCGGGTTCAAATAACCCGCTTTTTTAATGAATTAAATTTTGAATATTTTCTTTTAAAATATAAATTGTTGAAGGCTGCCCTTTCTCATACTCTAAATACTATTAGTGTTTCTTAACAAGAATCAAGTTTTTTTATTTGCCACTTTCGATTTCGTTTGTACATTTGCAGCGAAATACTAATGCTAAAAAGAACCCTTATATTTTTTCTTGTAATCTGTACAATTTCAAATTGCTACATGCAGTTGATTGTGTATTCGGGTTATCAAATGAATAAGGAATATATTACTTCTGTATTTTGTATTAACAAAGCGCATCCGGAGTTGCATTGCGATGGGCAATGTTTCTTAGCTAAAAAGCTGAAGGATTTGGATGGCAAGAATAAACAAACTCAGGATAATTTAAAAAGAGTTATTGAGGCTGAACCAGAATTTCAAGTTATAATCATCAATCATAATATTCCCTATTTCATTATCAAATCAGAAAGTGGTTATTTAGAAAAACCTATCAAAGATCTTTCGATTTCAATTTTTCATCCGCCAAAATTGGCTTAAGTAAAATTTACTCTACTACCGTCACCCTGAATTTATTTCAGGGTCTTTAATGTTATTTTTTTTTGCAGCTAAGGTGCTGAACTAAATTCAGCATGACGGGCGTATTATCATATTTCGTGAATTGACGAAATGTGATTCCATAATCAGTTTCTTACTTATTCAATTTTTCTTAAAATGAAATTATCAAAATACTTATTGGCATTATTATGCCCTATTATACTTTTATCATCATGTAAAAAAGACTCGGACGAAATTGCCTCAGACACAAAATCTAGCTTTACCTTAGAATTCGAACATCAGGTAAATGGTGCGGCATTAGCGTTAAATACCACAACATACAAAAATGCAAAAGGCGAAGATTTTAAAATTAATGTCTTCAAATATTATGTAAGTAATGTTAAATTAAGCAAAGCCGATGGAACAACTTATCTCATACCAGAAAGTTATTTCCTTATTGATGAATCTAAGCCTACGTCGAAACTGATAACAATAAATGATGTTCCAACAGGCGATTACACAAAAATAGAATATACGATTGGAGTAGATTATGCCCGTAACTTTGCTGGTGCACAAACAGGTGCTTTAGACCCAATTAATGGAATGTTCTGGACTTGGAACAGCGGTTATATTTTTGTGAAATTAGAAGGAACTTCACCTCAATCTACAGCGGCTAACAATGCGTTAACTTTTCATATTGGTGGCGTAATCGACCCAAATAACCCTATCAGAACTTATTCTACCGAAATTAATTCGGCTAATCCGTTAAGAATTAGAACGGATTCAAAACCAGATATGCATTTTATAGTAAACGCAGCATCGTTATTTACTGGTGTAACTGACGTCAGTTTTGCGAGCTTAAATTTTACAATGGGAGGTGCCAATTCGGTAATTGTAGCTAACAATTATGCAAAAGGTTTATTCCGTTTAGACCACATTCACAACTAATATGTGGCGAAAATTAATCGTCTTCGCAATGCTTTTTTTAAGCATTGCGTTGATGTATGCCTGCAGTAAAAATGAAGATGAAATAACACCAGAAGAAAAGCTAATTACTTTTTCAGTTCCGTCTAACTTCCCTGCACCAGCATACAATTTCGAAGAAAACAAACTTAGTAATGCGGGCTTTGCTTTAGGCAAAAAGCTATTTTATGATGCTCGTTTATCGGCTGATAAAAGCGTTTCGTGCGGAAGTTGCCATCAGCAATTTGCTGCTTTTGCCAATCTCGACCATAAGGTTAGTCACGGTGTAGATAATTGCCAGGGAAAAAGAAATGCTCCACCCCTTTTTAATTTGGCTTGGCAAAAAGCTTTCTTTTGGGATGGAGGTGTTAAAAATCTCGAAACTTCACCACTCAATGCCATTACCGATGCCTGTGAAATGGGAACTAATATCGAAAGCATTATTGCATTTTTGAAAAGTACAGGACCTTATCCTGAAATGTTTAAGCAGGCTTTTGGTTCTACAGAAATCAATTCTCAGTTGCTTTTAAAATCGTTGACTCAATTTATGGGCGTTTTGGTTTCAGGTAATTCTAAATATGATAAAGTCATGCGGAAAGAAGGCGGAATTTCTTTCTCAACAGAAGAACAAGCAGGTTACACACTTTTTAAAGCAAACTGTGTTTCTTGCCATTCTGAACCATTTTTTACAGACTTTTCTTATCGTAGCAATGGTTTGGATTTGGTAAGTATAGATGAAGGGCGTTCGCACATTACAGGAGTGCATAGCGATTTTGGGAAATTTCGTGTTCCCACATTGCGCAACATCGAATATACTGGCCCTTATATGCACGATGGCCGTTTTTACAATTTAGACGAAGTTTTAGAGCATTACAATTCTGGTGTAAAAGCCCCTGAAAATTTAGATTCTACACTAAAAAACGGAATCCAGTTAAACAGTTCGGAAAGAACTCAAATCAAAGCATTTTTAAAAACATTAACAGACAATGAATTTATCAAAAATACATTATATAGCGAATCGTAAATTATTCATAATAGTGCTTCTATTAATCAGCAGCAATGTTTTTGCTTGCGATATTTGTGGTTGTTTTATGGGCATTACACCTTACTATAATCGAAATAGCGTCAGTGTATTGTATCGTTACCGTTCATTTAATGGTTACGATGGTCAATCACATTCTATATTCCCAAGTGGCGGAAAGTTTTTCATCCCGGCAAGAAGTCAGAATGCGCCAATAACAGGGCATGCTGGTAATCCTGATGATTATGAATTGTATCGTTCTATGGAAATTAGAGGGAAATATTTTATCAATAGTAAATTAGAAATCAATGCAATATTGCCTTATGTTTCAAACAGCGAACGCTATAATGGCTATACCTCAACTGTAAGCGGAGTTGGCGATATTAATCTTTACGCTGGTTATCACTTAGTTCAAAAATTAGAAGATAATTTTAAACAGCAGCTTATAGCAGGTGCAGGAATTAAACTTCCGACGGGAAAAAACGATTTCAAAAATAGTGCTGGTATTCGCTATTCATCTTTACAACAAGCCGGAACCGGAAGTACTGACGGATTTGTTTACTTAAACTACATGGTTGGCCTAGGCAAATTTGGTGCAAGCTTAAATACGTCATACAAAGTAAACGGAACTAATAATCGTGATGAGGGAATAGCAAACAGCACTACCAGTTTCCTAAATATTTTCTACACGCAACGAATTGGAAAAGATGTACAAGTAATGCCATCTGCACAGTTTTTTTATGAATATTCTGGCGGAGAAAAGTACAGCGGTGTAAAAACTGGCGAACACGTAATGAATAACTTAATGGGTGGTATTGGTGCGGATATTTTTTATAAAAACATTGCACTGAATATGGGTTTGCAAAAAAATATCTGGGAAGCTAAAACTGATCATCCTATGAGTGCTGGTAAAGTTTATGTTGGTATAACTTATAATTTTTAAATCGATGAAAAAGAAAATAACATTAATTTTTAGCGCACTAATATTGTTTTTATGCGCATGTAAAACCGAGCCTGATGCAAAAACCATTAAAACAGAGGTTTTAAATATCCATGATAAGTTAATGATTGATGGTGAAAAGGTAGTCAAAAATAGAATGAAGTTAGATACCCTACTCCTTTCTGAGAAATTGAAAAGCAGAACTGATTCATCAAAACAAAACATTAGTAATTTAATTAAAAAGTTAAATGAAGCAGATGAAAACATGATGGATTGGATGCACTTTTTTAAGGATGATTTCAAAGGAAAAACCGAAAAAGAAGATTTAGATTACTACAAATCGCAAATGATTAAAATTCGTGAAGTTGAAGACAGTTACATTAAAGTGATTCGTGAATCGGATTCTGTTTTAAAAGTTTACAATATCAATTCAGCTGAAAAGATGGAAATGTCTAATCATAAACATTAATAAAATGAGAAAAATAAGTCTAGGAATAATCCTAATAGGATTAACTGTGTTAAATTTAAAAGCAAACGCAAGCTCCAAAATTGATAATGAAAAGGTATTTATCGACTCACTACAGAAAAAGGTAGTTGACCCTGTTTGCAAAATGAAAATAAAATCTACGGGAGCGAAAAACAACCATTATAAAAAGGTTACTTATTATTTTTGTTCTGAAAGCTGTAGGCAAAAGTTTATAGCAGAACCTGAGAAATACATTAAAGAGTAAGAACCATTTTTACTATCGTCTAGGCTGTCTCATAATTAATTTTGAAACTTTGTTAGTGGAATAATATCTTGAGTTGTCGTCACTCCCGTGAAAACGGGAATTGTAAAGCGCTAGAAAGGAAACATTATATATGCCTGCGAAAGCATTAAGATGCCCAATCAAGTTGAGCATGACGTAACGCCAATAGCAGCATGACGACACACCACGTCATTCTCGTGAAAACGGGAATCGTAAATCGATAGAAAGGTTATGAAATAAAAGCCTATTAAAGCTTCAAGATGCCCATTAAACTGAGTATGACAATACAGCAGAATTTGATTCCACTAGAATTTTTTTACTAATTATTATGATAAAGTTTGATTTGTTGTAATAAAGATGCTGAAATGAATTCAGCATGACGAAAGCCAAAACATTTAATTGCCATCTGCCAATCAGAGGCGTATATTTACACTTTAATAAAAAATCATGAATAAAATTATTTCATCAATAGCAATTTGCCTGATATCTATTACCATACTTTCTTCTTGTAAGCAAGAAAAGAAACTTCCTTTTTACGGCGAGCGCCATGCAGAAACAATTAAAGATGCAGCGGGTATAGAAAAGATTGATACCGTTTATCAAACGATTCCGAATTGGGCCTTTTTAAATCAAGATAGCGTTTTAACCACAAACAAAATAACCGATGGTAAAGTGTATGTAGCCGATTTCTTTTTCACTTCTTGCACTACAATTTGCCCAACTATGCATCGTAATTTAATGACGGTTTATAACGATTTTAAAACCAATCCTGATGTAATGTTTATTTCGCACACCATCGATTTTAAATACGATAAACCATCTGTTCTAAAAAAATATGCTGCCAAATTGGGTGTTGATGATGCTAAATGGCAATTTCTTTATGGTAGTAAAGATAGTGTCTACACTTTAGCCGAGAAAAACTATCTGGTTGCTGTTGGCGAAGACAGCACTGCAAAAGATGGTTATATTCACCAGGGTTATTTGGTTTTAATTGATAAAGACAGAAGAATTCGTGGTGCTTATGATGGAACCAAAGAAGACCAGGTTGAACAGTTAAAAAAAGATATCCCGGTTTTATTAGCTGAATATAAAAAGTAAAAATTTAACCACGGAAATAGGGAAAGTACGGAAAAATAGAATTTTTAATTCCGAGTAATCTGTATTTCCGTGGTAAACAAACAAAACTTCAATGCGCAAATACATCATCACTTCTATCTTTTTATTCGCTGTAATAGCAATTGTCGTTTCCTGCCAAAGCCAGCAAGAAATTGATTATCAAAATTATATGTCTAACGGAAAAGATATTTACAAAGCTAAATGTCAAAATTGCCACGGCGAAAATGGCGAAGGATTAGGTCAGCTTGCTCCTCCATTAACCGATTCAGTATTTTTAAAAACCAATAAAACCAGATTGGCGTGCATTATTAAAAATGGCGCAAACGAAACTTTTGTAATTCATCTTAAAGAATACAAAGAAAAAATGCCTGCCTTCCCTGAATTAGCTGATATAGATGTGGCTCAGGTAATGGTTTTTGTTACTAATTCTTTTGGCAATAAACAGGGATTCGTGCCCTATACAGAAGTTTCCACACAACTTCAAAATTGTAAATAAGGGTAAAAAATGTTTGAGTTTTTTGTGTCTTTGTGGTTTAAAACAAGCATCTTTGCACAAAATGCAGGTTGTTCTATCGCTGTTTCGAGTAAAATCGAGAGAGAGGAAAGTCCGGGCAACGTAGGGCATCTCGCTTTCTAACGGAAAGGGATTTAGGAATGAAAACCTGAATTACGGATTAGTGCAACAGAAAATATACCACCCAACGTAAGTTGGGAAAGGGTGAAAACGTGCGGTAAGAGCGCACGAGCATTACAGGCGACTGTAGTGGTTTGTAAACCCCGAGAGTTGAAAGACCAAATAGGCTAACGCATGTAGGGCTGCCCGTCCGATGTTAGTGGGTAGGTCGTTAGAGGTAAACGGCAACGTTTACAGTGGATTAATGATAGAAATCTTGAGCAATCAGGAAACAGAACCCGGCTTATAGACCTGCATTTTTTTATATTTTGAAAAGCAATATTTTGTGTTTATTGGCTAAGGTAGTCCTGCTAACGTTTTAAACTTTTTATCAAAGTATTTCCACCTATATCAGGTTTAAACTTCAAAACCTGCAATCGATTAACTAATATCCCCTCAAAATTTCTAATTTAAATCAGTTAAAACCTTTTAGATAATTTTTGGTTTATAGCCTAAATCATTGTATAAAAAACTATACATTAATTAAAAAATAATATATTCGTACCTCAATTAGAATAAACAAATATAAATGGCCAAACTATTAATTATTGATGATGAGCGGGCAATAAGAAGCACCCTACGCGAAATCTTAGAGTACGAAAATTATGATGTTGAAGACATCGATAATGGTATCGATGGGCTTGAAATGATTAAAAAAGGTAATTTCGACCTTGTTCTTTGCGATATCAAGATGAATAAGATGGATGGTATGGAAGTGCTTGAGCAGGCGCAGATTATCAAACCGGATTTACCTTTCATTATGATTTCTGGTCACGGAACGGTTGAAACTGCTATAGAGGCTAGTAAAAAAGGAGCTTTTGATTTCATTTCTAAACCACCAGATTTAAATCGCCTGTTAATTACCGTTCGAAACGGCTTAGACCGTGGTAATTTAGTTACCGAAACCAAAGTTTTAAAACGCAAAGCGAGTAAAACCAGAGAAATTTTAGGTGAATCGGAAAGTATTTCAAAAATTAAGGAAACCATTGAACGCGTTGCACCAACTGAGGCTCGTGTTTTAATTACTGGCGCAAATGGTAGTGGAAAAGAATTGGTTGCCCGTTGGTTACATGAAAAATCTAACCGTGCGGATAGCCCTCTAATTGAAGTAAACTGTGCAGCAATTCCTTCAGAATTAATAGAAAGTGAATTGTTTGGTCACGAAAAAGGTTCATTTACCTCGGCTGTAAAACAACGCATCGGTAAGTTCGAATTGGCTAATGGTGGAACTTTATTTTTAGATGAGATTGGTGATATGAGCCTTTCTGCGCAAGCAAAAGTTTTACGGGCTTTACAAGAACATAAAATATCTCGTGTTGGTGGCGAAAAAGAAATAGATGTAAATGTTCGTGTTTTAGCAGCAACAAATAAAGATTTATTAAAAGAAATTGAAGACGGTAACTTCCGTATGGATTTGTATCACCGATTAAATGTAATAAATATTCATGTTCCGCATTTAACAGAACGTACTGACGATATTCCTGTTATTGCACAGAACTTTTTAGAGAATATTTGTAGTGACTATGGCATGCCAGTTAAAAAGATTAATGATAGCGGTATGGCTGCTTTGCAAGCTTTACCATGGACGGGTAATGTACGTGAGCTACATAACATGATTGAGCGGTTAATTATTTTAAGCGATAGAGTTATCACAGAAAATGATGTTCGTGCTTTTGCAAATCCAGGTGGCGGAACTAATATTGGTGCTGCTACAAGTACACAAATTGCAAACGCAAGTGGTGGTTCTGGCATGTCTTCTTCTTTTGATAGTTTTAATAATTTTCAGGATTATAAAGACCATGCAGAAAAAGAATTCATCAAATTTAAGCTAGAGAAAAACAACTGGAATGTATCAAAAACTGCTGATGAAATTGATATTCAAAGAAGTCATTTATACAGTAAGATTGAGAAATTTGGTTTGAAAAGAGCTGACACCCCCTAACCCGCTAAAAAAGGGGGAACTTACAGGCAAATTGGAAATGCATATTGCTTGAGCACTATATAACAAGAAAAGCTGGAATATTCCAGCTTTTCTTGTTTATTAAAATTTTAAATCCACTGTATTTTAACTTTAGAAAGTCAAAAGCCCCTTTAGGGGTTGGGGGCTTTACCCCATATAATCGTTCTGTCTCATCAATAAAGCTCGGTACTTATTAAAAATTGCTGTTTTGGAAACGAAACCTTTATAACGATTTGCCTCATCAACAACAGGTAAAAGCCAAACATTGTCTTGCTCCATTTTTTGCAAAACCATTTTTAAATCATCATTTTCATTAATGGTATTTGGTGCAGGGTGAACTAAAACAGAGGCTGTAAGTTCTTCTTTTTGCGCATTACTTACTATTTCACTAAATAATTCTTCAATGTAGATAATCCCTTTGAAGTCTCCCAATTCATCTGTTACGGCACAAATATTTTTGTGCGACTGGATAATTTCATTCATTTTTGATGAAATCAAATCGTTCATATTTAATTGAGGATAAGTTTTCTCTATCAGATACTTTAACTTCATTTGATTTAAAACCGTTGTATCCTTATCCTCATGAGAAAGCAATTCACCCTTATCAGCCAATACTTTTGTATAAATAGAATGTTTTTGCGAGCTGCGATTAATCGCATAAGAAATAGCCGTAGTAATCATTAAAGGAACCATTAATATATAGCCACCAGTAATTTCTGCAATAAGAAAAATACCCGTTAGCGGTGCATGCATTATCGAACCTAATGCAGCGGCCATTCCTGCTACAATAAAGTTAGGAACGTTTAAATGTGCTAAACCAGATAGATTTACAGTATAAGCGAAGATGAAACCAATCAACCCGCCCATAATTAAACTTGGTGCAAATGTGCCACCATTGCCTCCAGCACCTAAAGTAATTAAGGTGGCCAACGATTTCATAAAAATTGTTACCACAGTAAATAGCACCACCAGAGCCGGAATGGTATTGTAATCTTCGAAAATACTATTGTTAATTACCGCAAGATAATCGCCTCTTAATAAATTTTTCATGGTAATGTAACCTTCGCCATAAAGTGTTGGAAAAAGAAACACTAAAAAGCCAAGTATTAAACCACCAACAATCACTTTGGTATATGGATGTTTAATTTTATAGAAAAATCCTTTTACAGCATAATTTGCCTTGGTGAAATAGATGGAGAACAATCCTATTAAACCCGCTAAAAGAATGTAATAAAATAACGCATTAACTTGCCAACCCTCTGTAACCAAGAAAAATAACTGTTGTGTATAAAATAGCCTTGCCACCACTGCTGCGGTTGCCGCCGATAATAATAATGGTATAAACGCCGGAATCGTGAATTCTGGCAATAAGATTTCTATTGCAAAAACAATTCCTGCTACAGGACTATTAAAAGCGCCTGCAATACCTGCGGCTGCTCCGCAAGCTACAAGCATGGTAATTTCTCGATAAGATAAACCTAAAAACCGCCCAAGATTTGAACCGATAGCCGAACCACTGGTTACAATTGGCGCTTCTAAACCAGTTGAACCACCGAAACCAACCGTAATTGCTGCGGTAATAATTTGAGAATAGATATTGTGTGCCTCTACCTTACTTGATTTTTTAGAAATCGCGTAAAGCAACGGCGTTAAACCAGTTTCAAATTTACTTTTCCTGATAAAATATTTGATATATAGAACCGTGAGGAAAATACCAATCATTGGGAAAATGAAATACACATAATATTTGTATTTCCAATGCCAATCTGATTGAAGAAATTCTTCAATATGGTGGGTTAAACTTTTTAAGGCGGCAGCGGCAAGTCCAGCTAAAATACCGACAATTACGGCGAGTATAACTAAGAAATTACGGTTTGATATTTTTGATTTTCTATATTGATTAATCTTATCAAGGTAATTTACAAAGCGGATATACATTCTATTGATTTTTTAATAGAGAGCGAATGTTCCAAATGTAGCTAAAAGTAAAGGTCTAGACAATATTTAATGCTTTTTTTAAGCATCAAATTTATCTAAAAGCTTAATTAGCGTAGCATAATCTTTTGGATATGGTGCATCGATAGCAATATCCTTATCATCCAAACCTTTAAAAATCAAATGCCTTGCATGCAATGCAAAACGTTTCATAATAGGCTGTTCTTCTTCGCCTTTGGTTAATTTATATCCACGTTTTATTGAAGAAAGAAAAACTGGTTTTCCTTTGTACATATCATCGCCAACAATTGCAGCACGTTGCGTAGCGAGGTGAATACGAATTTGATGCATTCGGCCTGTAATTGGCTTGCATTCTACTAAAGTATAGTGCTTATAATATTTTAATGAATCGAAAATAGTTTCTGCTCTTTTACCCTCTGCCCTATCGATGGTAACACTTTTATTTCCATCGTTTAAAATTGGTAAATCAACTACTAATTTATCAAAGATAACATGTCCATCAACTACAGCATGATAGGTTTTATCAACTTTTCTGCGCTCAAATTGCATTGATGCATGGCGATAGCCTTCTGGATTTTTCGCAATAATTAAAGCACCAGAAGTTTCCTTATCCAAACGGTGACAAACCTGTGCATCATCACTGTATTGTTTAGCTAAACGTAACACATTAGTTTCGCCAGAACCACCTCTTTCATCGAGAGATGCAAGAAATGGAGGTTTGTTAATTACAATAAAATCGTTGTCTTCGAAAAGAATAAGGTCTTTAAAATTTGGGTACTTCAAACTGTGCTGTTTTTAATGAGCCGCAAAAATACGGATTTTATTTTTATTGGTTTAGAATTAACAACAGATAAAAAGGATGAACACAGATATTTTGAACATAGTAATTCTGAAGGAAGTGAGTAAATCTGCAAGCTATAAAATACAAATCTCAATAACACCACAATAAAGCAGCCTTACAAAGCTATTATGTGTATTAGTTTTTTATTAGAGGATTTCTAAATGCACTCCGAATGGTAGTACATTTTTAATAAAAAACACAGATTAATCATCAGAAAAAAATCTGTGTTAATCTGTGCTCATTTTGTGGTAAAAATATTTTAAGAAAGCTCAAACTTATAACCAACTCCTTTTACGGTTGACACATAAGTTTCACCTAATTTTTCGCGTAACTTACGAATATGGACATCAATTGTTCTATTAGTTACTACAACAGAATCTTCCCAAATATTCTTAAGTATTGATTCGCGGGTGTAAACTTTACCAGGTTTTGAGGCTAAAAGATATAGCAGTTCAAACTCTTTCTTAGCTAAAACTACTTTATTTCCACCTTGAAAAACTAAATAAGCCTCACGGTCGATAACCAAATCACCAATTTCTAATTTGTTTTCAGAAACTTCTTCAGTACCAGAATTTCTTCTCAAAATGGCGTTAATACGGCTAACTAAGGCACGTGGTTTAATTGGTTTAGCAATGTAATCATCGGCACCAACATTAAAACCTGCAATTTCAGAGTATTCTTCGCTCCTAGCAGTTAAGAAAACCATAAATGTGTTTTTGAATTCAGGGATTGCACGCATTAAACGACAAGCCTCAATTCCATCCATCTTAGGCATCATAATATCCAGAATTATTAAATCGGGATGAACCTTTTTGGCAACAGTTATTCCCTCTTGACCATTAGAGGCTGTAAAAACCTGATAACCTTCTTTTTTTAGGTTATACTCAATTAACTCCAGAATATCTGGTTCATCATCAACAATTAATATTTTCTGACCTGCGTTGTTCATAGTTAAATATTTGTTACGAAAGTAGTGTCTCTGATGTAATTTTCAGTTAAGCCTAAGTTAAGAAATTGTTAATGACTTAAATTAGTTTAACATTGAGTTTCTTTTAACGTAACGTTTTTGCTAAAAAAGCTTCCAGTTCTTCGCCACGCAGGTTTTTGGCTACAATTTTCCCTGTTGGATCAATTAAATAAGAAGTTGGAATTGCTTGAACTTGGTATTTTTTAACCGTTTCTCCGTTAAAATCTTTCAATTCTGAAACATGTGTCCACATTAAACCATCTGCTTTTATAGCACCTAACCATGCAGCTTTATCCGTATCTAAAGAAATTCCTAAAATATCGAAGTTCTTTGTTTTATACTTATTGTAAACTTTAACAACATTTGGGTTTTCCTGGCGACAAGGCTGACACCAAGATGCCCAGAAATCTACAAGTACATATTTTCCTTTATAATCTGATAAACTCACAGGTTTACCATCGGCAGTATTAATCGTAAAGCCCGGAGCAACTTGTCCTACCTGAACGGTTTTTAACAATGCCATTTGCTTAACAAATGTATCTACAGTTGCGTTTCCTTTAATTTCTTCTTTAACTTCATCAGCAAATTTCACCAATTCTGCCTCAAACTCTTGCGGACTTAAAGTGTTCATTGCATAAAAACTAGCTAATGTACCTTTGTTATCTTTCGCAAATTTTAAGATTTGAGTATTTAATTGATTGATGTAAGATTCATATTGAGGCTTCATTTGCTCTAAAATTGCTGCTCTGTTTTGGGGTTGCGAGGCAACTTTCGTTTCAAAATCTGCTTGCAATTTTTCTACTTGCTTTGCAAAATTGTTTCTGATAGCGTTTAATTCCGATAATTTTTCGACTTCGTTAGCACCAGAAATTTTATATGCCATCGTTTTATCAGCTAAATCCGCCTCAACTTTAATTTCATCTCCATTTTTTGCGATGAGCATAAATTCGTGATTACCAATTGATACCCTGAAAAAATCTACAGATGGTGTTTTACGAATAAATTTGAATTCTCCTTTTTCTGATAAATTGGTAGAATCAACAGCAACCATTTGGCTACTTTGCATTCCATATAGGTAAACTTTCTTTTCGGTTCCTGGATTTTGGAAAGTGCCATCAATAGTAAAACTATCTTTTGGTTTACATGCTGTAAAAGCAATCGCGATAAGTACGATAAGGCTTAAGTTTTTTATTTTCATTATTTTAATTTTTCAAGTATCAATTCATTTAATTTTTTAGCATCTGCCTTGCCTTTGGCTAATTTCATTACATCGCCAACAAACAAACCTAAAACGCCTTTTTTACCTTTTTTATATGCTTCCACTTGCGCAGGATACTTATTCAACACTTCATCAATAAAACCACCTAATTCATCACTATTTTCAGAAATTAAAAGATTTAAAGATTGTGCTAAATCGGCAACTTTTGCATGCCCCTGTTCTTCAACAGCTGGTAATAATTGTTGTATGGCAATATGTTGTGTTAACTTTTTATCATCAACCAAATTAATGGTTTCAGCAAGTTGTTCGGGCTTAACTTTATAATCTCCAATTGTAACTGCTTTTTCGCTTAGCACAGCTCTAATTGGTCCAATTAACCAATTAATTAATGTTTTCTTTGTGTTTACAATTGGTAAAGCTTTATTAAAATAGTTAAGCAAATCTAAATCTTCGGCAAATAAAGATGCATCAGCTTTGCTTATACCAAATTCGGCTACCATTTGTTTAGAAATTTCGTTTGGTAAAGGGGGCATCAAAGATTTTATTTCAGCCAACCAATCATCAGAAATATAAATGGGCTGCAAATCTGGGTCAGAGAAATAGCGGTAATCGTTTGCCTCTTCTTTAGTTCGCATTGGCGATGTTGTACCTTTATCTGCATCGAAATTCAAAGTACTTTGGATAATTCTACCGCCGTTAGAAATCACTTCGACCTGTCTGCCAAATTCAAATTCCATAGCTCTACGTACATTACGCATCGAGTTTAGGTTTTTTACTTCGCAACGTGTTCCAAATTCTTTAGTTCCATTTTTGCGGATAGAAATATTTGCATCGCAACGCAAACTTCCCTCTTCCATGTTTCCATCGCTCACATTTAAGTGGCGAACCAACTTTCTAATTTCACTTAATAGAGCAGATGCCTCTTCTGCACTGCGAATATCTGGTTCGGTTACAATTTCAATTAACGGCACTCCGGCACGGTTTAAATCAACTAACGAATAATTATCATCTTGATCGTGAATACTTTTACCAGCATCTTCTTCTAAATGAATACGATTGATTCCTATTTTTTTAACCGAACCATCTCCAAGTTGAACTTCTAAAAATCCGTTAATACAAATCGGCTGATTATCTTGTGTAATTTGATATCCCTTTGGTAAATCTGCGTAGAAATAATTCTTCCTATCAAAATGGTTAATTTGATTGATACTACAGTTTAAAGCTAAACCAATGCGAATCGCTTTAGCTACAACTTCTTTATTCAATTTTGGTAAAGCACCAGGCAAAGCAAGTGATACTGTAGATATATTTTGATTGGGCAAAGCGCCAAAGGATGCACTATCGGCAGAGAATATTTTGGTATTGGTATTTAACTGAACATGTATTTCCAGTCCTGAAACGAGTTCGTAATTGTTTTCGGTTGTACCTAAACTCATATAAAAATGATGCCTTAAAGTGTATTGTGCTGGCAAATATAGTTAAAGAATGTTAAAACGAATTACCACAATTAAACTACTGTGTAATGCTTGTGTCTATTTCAATAATTAACACACACAAGAAACCTTAAATTAAAAAGTTATGAAAAAGTTAGTATTATTTGCTGCAGTTCTGATGGTTTCATTATTCAGCATAAACAATGCAAAAGCACAAGTTAGTTTAAACATAAATATTGGCTCACAGCCAGTTTGGGGACCAACAGGTTACGACCATGTAGATTATTATTACTTCCCGGATATTAATGCCTACTACTACGTTCCTTCGGGTCAGTATATTTACTCAAATGGCGGTCGTTGGATTTGGGCAAATAGTTTGCCAGGTCAGTATGGTAACTTCGATTTATATCGTTCATATAAAGTTGTTGTAAACAAGCCAAAACCATATTTGCAAAATAATTATTATGTAACTCATTATGCCAGGTACAAAAACTATGGTGGCCGTCAAACTATAATAAGAGATAGCAGAGATACTAAATATTATGTTGTAAAAGGACATCCTAATTATAACGGCAACAAAACTGTAGTTGTAAACAACAATCGTCCTAACCGCAACCAAAAAACTGTGGTAAGGGTTAATCAAAACACAAGACCAAGTCAAAACAATGGTCGTGGCAATGATAAAGGAAACAACAATCGCCCGGAAAGAAACAATGGTCAGCGTGGTAACGAGCGCCACTAATAATATATTTAGTTGTGGTAAGGGAGCTTCAAAAGAGGCTCCCTTTTTTGTTGGCATTGGTTTTGAATATAATCTACAAACACATACAAACATGAAAAAAATATTTTTGATTGCCATGCTAATGGTTTCGTTAATCGGTATTAAAAACGCTAATGCCCAGTTAAATGTAAATGTTAATATTGGCTCCCAGCCTTTATGGGGACCAACAGGTTACGACCATGTAGATTATTATTATTTACCTGAAGTGGAAAGTTACTACAACGTACCCAAAAAGCAATTTGTTTACTTAAATGGAAACGATTGGGTTTTTGCGAACAATTTGCCACATCGGTATAGTAATTACGATTTATACAATGGTTATAAAGTTGTAATAAACTCTCCAAAGCCTTATTTAAATTTCAAAAATGATAAGGTAAAGTATGCCAAGTTTAAGGGAAAGAAAAATGAAATGATAATAAGAGATAGCCGCGACAGCAAATATTATGTTGTTAAAGGACATCCGCACGGTATGCCTCCTGGTCAAGCTAAGAAATTAAATGGTAAGGGGAATAAAGGACACGGCAAAGGTAAACACTAAATACTAAATTATTTTATAGAGGGAGTTTCGAAAGAGGCTCCCTTTTTTGTTACAATAAGTTTTTTGGCACAGCGTTTGAAATTACATCAATACACACAAATTAAATTTAGATTACTATGAAAAAGTTATTAATCATCTCCGCGATTGTAGGCATCGTTGCTTTAACATCAAATCAATCTAACGCTCAAGTAAGTTTAAATGTTAACATAGGTACTCAACCTACTTGGGTTCCGGCAGGTTATCAAAACGTTAACTATTATTATCTACCCGAAGTTCAATCGTATTATTACGTACCGCAAAGACAGTTTGTTTATTTAAGTGGTAACCGATGGACAAGATCTAGATATCTCCCAACTAGATATAGAGGATACGACTTAAATAGAGGCAGAAAAGTTGTTGTTTATGGAAACAGCCCGTATAGAAGTTACAATACGCACCGAGTTAGATATGCAACACATACCAATGTTTATAGGTCGTCTTATGGTGGTGGAAATAGAGTGAGATATAGTGCTCCAAGAAATAATTATAGATCACAAAGAATTGAAAAAAGGGGTCACGATTTTCGTGGACATGGTGGCGAGCACCATGATAGAGGTCATGGAAGAGGAAGACATTAACATAAAAAAAGAGGCTTTCGCCTCTTTTTTTATGTTTTAAAATTATTTAGTTTTCAAAATTTATTGCTTTTTGAAAAGCAATAGCAGTAATTCTTAGGTACAACCAGCCCCGCCCTCACTACAATCTTTTTCGAAACTTCTGTCATTCTGAGGAACGAAGAATCTGTTTCATCGCTTGCAGATTCTTCGTTCCTCAGAATGACAGCATATTTAAAGGTAAGTACAAAAAAGTATTTCCGCTAAGTCGGGTTTAAGTGGCTAAAACAGTAATGCTATCATCGAAAAACAAAATAACCTGGAAAAAAGTGGAGAAATCTTTAAAAGCAGTTTATCACAACTTTAAAAGATTTCTCCACTGCGGTCGAAATGACGATCGATTATACTTACAAGACTTTCATTAAAAAAGACTTGTCTTAACGCAAATAGCCAAGGTGCGTGTCTCCACGCACCTCTAAAAAATTACTGATGCGGAATAAAACCTTCTGCTTTTTCTAAAACAGTTTTCAAGCCATCTGAATTTTTACCACCTGCAGTAGCGTAAAAAGGTTGACCACCGCCACCACCTTGAATTTCTTTACCCAATTCTCGAACAATGTTCGACGCATTCATTCCATTTTTTACCAAATGTTCTGAAAGCATTACTGTAATTCCTGGTTTCCCATCGATTTCTGTAGTAAAAACAAGGAACAAATTATCAACCATATCTTTCAATGAGAATGCAAGGTTTTTAATCGCATCAGCACTTTTTAAATCGATATGTTTAGCAATTAAATTAATTCCATTTATGCCACGAACGTGATGAACGATTTCATGTTTCAAAGTATTCACACGTTCTAAAGTAGATTTTTCAATCTCTTTTTTCAGTTTTGCATTTTCATCAAGCAAAGCCTGAACCGACGCTGATAAATCTTTAGAACCGTTTAATAAGGTTTTTAAATGACCTAATTCTTTACGTTGATCTAAGAAATATGCTTCAGCTTTATCAGCAGTAATTGCCTCAATCCTTCGAACACCTGCTGCAACAGCACTTTCAGATACAATTTTGAAAGATCCTATTTGCCCAGTCGCTTTTACGTGTGTTCCACCGCAAAGTTCTTTGGAGAAATGGTCGTCGAATGTAATCATACGAACAAAATCTCCATATTTTTCGCCAAACAAAGCAGTAACACCGCTTTCTATAGCATCTTGATATGGCACATCTCTTTGCTCCTTTAACTTAATGTTTTGTCTGATTTTTTGATTTACAATTATCTCAATCTGAGCCAATTCTTCATCCGTAACCTTTGCAAAATGCGAAAAATCGAAACGTAAGTAATCAGCGTTTACCAACGAACCTTTTTGGTTTACGTGGTTACCTAAAACTTGTTTCATAGCAGCATGAAGCAAATGCGTAGCCGAGTGATTATCCTCTGTTAAGGTACGTTTGTCTTCATCTACAACTGCCCAAAATTTACCCTCCAAACTATCAGGAAGTATATCTGCAAAGTGAACCGTTAAACCATTCTCCTTTTTCGTATCGGTAATATCTACCCAAAACTGGCGACTATAGTCTTCTAAACGCCCGGTATCTCCTACCTGACCGCCACTTTCTGCATAAAAAGGTGTTTGGCGTAAAACAATTTGATATTGCTCTTTGCCTTTGGCTTTTACTTTACGGTATTTTAAAATTTCGGTTTCAATTTCTAATTCATCATAACCTACAAATTCGCTTTGTTCATCTGCGTTAACGATAACCCAATCGCCAGTATCAATGGCTGTTGCAGCACGAGAACGATTTTTTTGCTCGTCAAGAGCTTTATTGAATTCTTCTATATCAACAGATATTCCTTGTTCATTTGAAATAAGTTCAGTGAGGTCAATTGGAAATCCATAAGTGTCATTCAGTACGAATGCAGTTTCTCCTGAAATTTTTGATATTTCATTATATAGAATATCAAAAGATGCCTTATAATCAGTTATGTCCTTTATTTTTGGTAAAATTTTATATTCGTTAATCCCTCCCTGAGATGGCATTGTTATTTTACTAATTTCTAAAAGCATTTCATATACAGCAGAATTTACTTTATGTTCAAATATTGCATTTTGAGTTAAAGCAACATCATTTATATTTCTTGAAATTATAACGCTATTTTTTGCATTTAATTCATTTTGCAAACGTTTGATATATTCGATATTTCGTTGCAATAAAGAAATACCCTTATCCAAAGTCCTCAAAAACGAAATTTCCTCTTCTAAAACTACTTTCTGAACGAAATCCTGCTGAGAAATTAATTCATCGAAAACACCTTTAAATTGTTCAGCCAATAAAGGCACCAACTGATTTAAAAACGGCTCCTTAAAGTTTAAGAAAGTATAAGCATAACGTACCGCACGACGTAAAATTCTACGGATTACGTAACCAGCCTTATTATTTGATGGCAACTGACCATCGGAAATTACGAATGAAATCGCCCGAATATGATCGGCCATCACACGCATAGCGATGTCGGTTTTCTCCTCAGCACCATATTTAATTCCAGATTTTTCAGCAATGAACTGAATCATCGGCTGAAAAACATCTGTATCGTAATTAGAAGTTTTTCCTTGTAAAACACGCACCAAACGCTCAAAACCCATTCCGGTATCAACATGCTTTGCAGGTAAACTTTGCAATGAACCATCTTTTAAACGGTTAAACTGCATAAATACATTATTCCATATTTCGATAACCTGCGGATGGTCGGCATTTACCAAAGTAGCGCCATCAACGAGTCCTTTTTCTTCATCGGTACGGCAATCTACATGGATTTCAGAACACGGTCCGCATGGTCCTGTATCGCCCATTTCCCAGAAATTATCTTTCTTGTTTCCTGGTAAGATATGGCTTTCATCCACGTATTGTTTCCAAAGATCGTAAGCCTCCTGGTCTTTTTCTAAGCCTTCTTTTTCATCGCCTTCAAAATAAGTGACATATAATTTATCCTTCGGAATTTTATAAACTTCGGTTAGTAATTCCCAGCTCCAGGCAATGGCATCTTTCTTAAAATAATCGCCAAAGCTCCAATTACCCAGCATTTCGAACATGGTGTGGTGATAAGTATCGATACCAACCTCTTCTAAATCATTATGTTTTCCAGAAACACGTAAACAACGTTGAGTATCAGTAACACGGGCATATTTAATCGCGGCCTCGCCTAAAAACAAATCTTTAAATTGATTCATACCTGCGTTGGTAAACATCAAAGTTGGGTCGTTTTTAACTACGATTGGCGCTGAAGGAACAACGTGATGCTGTTTCGATTCAAAATAACTAAGGAATGCCTGTCTAATCTCTTTTGCTGTCATTACGTTTTAATAATTGAGCAACAAAATTAAAACTTTATTGCGTTAATAAGGAAAAATCGAGCTACATTTGAATACTTTAATTAATCGATGTAAAACCCTAATAATCAAGCACAAGTTATGCCGTATAAAGAAAGAGACATTAATAAAATGTATTATACCATGGGCGAAGTGACTGAAATGTTTAACGTAAACGCATCTCAAATACGCTTTTACGAAAAGGAATTCGATATTCTTCAACCTAAGAAAAACAAAAAAGGCAATCGTCTTTTCACTCCAGAAGACATAGAAAATCTAAAGATTATCTTCAATTTAGTTGATGAAAAAGGCTTTACTTTAAAAGGTGCTAAAGATTATTTGAAAAACAATAAAGGCGATGTTAAAGAAAATCAGAAAATTATTGATTCTTTAGAAAAACTGAAAGGATTTTTGGTTGGTTTGGCGCAGGAGTTGTAGTTAGTAAACTGATTTATTTTGTACCCTCTTCTAAAATGCTTTTTTGAAAGAATCACTAAAAGCAACTTCCATTATAACATTTTCTTTAACTGATTGATATCTGAAGAGAAATTAAGAGAATTATTTTTTTCAGCCTCTTTCGCAGCTTTTATATTTAATTCCATTACTGTCCGATAAAAATCAGGTTTGATAAAAATAGTTTATTTATTGATGAATATTTAGTGTTTTCTAAGCTTACTGAAAAATCAACCCCTACCCATCAAAGA
>NZ_JBHSBY010000135.1:0-64533 GCF_042650905.1 Pedobacter jamesrossensis
ACATTAACTAATTGGTTATAAGTTAAATATAAGAAAATAAACCCATAAAAACAAGTCAAATAGTTGGTAATCAGATATTTAAACACTTAACTTAATGACATTGCCGGCAGGTGAGCCGGGATTAAAAAGCACATTTATTATTGCGCCGCTTCCTACCGCGGTAATCAAAAATTGCATGGCTGACGCTTCGCTACTGGCCACACTGATTGTTGAGAAATACTGCGATCACCTTCCGGTCTATCGACAGATGACCCGTTTTGAACGTGCAGGCATCAAACTGGCTCATTCTACATTACTGGACTGGATCGCAAAAACCTGTACACTGTTACAGCCCCTTTATGAAAGTCTAAAACAGGAAATTTTGAAAAGCAGTTACCTGATGATGGATGAAACAACGATGAAGGTGATGGATAAAAATAAACAGGGAACCACTCATAGAGGATATTTCTGGGCAGCACAAGCTCCGCCCGCCAAACTGGTATACTTCGAATATCATCTCGGCCGAAATCAGGAAGTACCTCAACTTATCCTTGCGGGTTATAAAGGCTATCTCCAATCGGACGGATATGCCTGCTACGACACGCTATCAACAAATAAGGATATCAAATTGCTGGGCTGCATCGCCCATAGCCGCCGGTATTTTTCTGAGGCAGAGAAAAATGATCCCAAAAGGGCTGCTTACGCGCTTGAGATATTTGGTCAGCTATATGATATTGAGCGGGACATCAAGGATAAAACTGCTGAAGAGCGGAAACAGGCTAGAACTGAATTGTCAAAACCGATATGGGAAAGCTTTGGACGGTGGCTTGAGGATAATGCTGGCCAGTTAGGTGAAAAAAGTGCTATTTACAAAGCTTTTGCTTACACTATGAAACGCTTTAAACGCCTTTCAGTTTACATGGACGACGAAATGCTCAATATTGACAATAATCCCCTGGAGTCCAGTATCAGACCCATTGCATTGGGCAGGCGCAACTTTCTCTTTAGCGGATCCCATGATGGGGCACAAAGAAGTGCAATGCTATATTCATTTATGGGAAGCTGTAAGTTGCATGGAATAAACCCTATGATGTGGCTGGAGGATGTGCTGAAAAAGCTGTCCAACAATCCAAATCAGCCAATTCAGAACTTTTTACCAAATAATTGGAAAAAAACTCAAACAATAGAAACTGAAAATCAACAAGAACTTGCTGTAAAATTAGCTTAAAAGACAAATATCATAATACTGTAGATCCTAGATGTGCCGTATTGTTAGCTTACTCTTGAACAATTTTTTTCTCTTGGTTTCTATTTTCTATGTTAGCCATGTTTTTTATAATAAAGACATAATCTGTAATGAAAGGTTTTGTAAAATTTGATCAAAGTGTTATATCTTAATTTTATAGGCCTATATATCTGTTTTTTATTTTGTAATTGTTGAGTCCAGGCATGATATTCATTCATCCCGGCTGCCAGATTTTGAGTTCCTGTTCTCTGGGGCTACTTTTTCGTCTTTTCTTTTTGAAAAGATTTTTTGGGCAACTGAACAGTAAACAGAAATTTAGTTCACTAAAAGATTTTTTATTTATGGAAATTACAGAAATCTTGATAGGAAGAGCTGTGGTTGAAACAGTTAAAGAAGACAAAAACGTAAAGTAACTAGACTGCCTTTTTTAGCTGAATTAAATGGACATGCCCTGTGTCAAATTCCTTGATAATTAACTGCTATTCCATGATTTGACTGAAAAATAAGCAAGGCAATAGGGGTATTTATCCCTCTCGGTGAGCTTTTTTCAATACCCTGAAATGATTGATAATTGATCCATTTCCTCCTTTAAACGTTTCCGAGCCATGCAATGCCTTCTTCTGCCTGATTAAAAAAGATTATCTCTGAACGTTTTGCCTCATTATCGATGCTTTTTTCAGCAGAAAGCTGACTAAAGGTGCTTTCAGATAAAATCCATGCGAAATACTTTAATCCAGCAAGTTCCATTAACGGCAGCCATACCGTAGCAGCCCAGTCCGATGCTTCTGACCAAGTGCCTGGTACCAAACGATTGTCGTTAAAAACTTTAGATTTTTGGTTAGCCTTCAGATATTCAACCATCAAGGAGCCCCCATGTTTTACAGAATGCATGTCTTGATATCCGGTCCATTCGACATTCATAATATCTGAATCTTGGCTACATGAAATGGTTATATATCGATCTTTATAATAGCTGTTCGTACGTATTTTTGGCTCAAAGTATTTTTCTTGAAGAAGTGGTAGCTTAAAGGAAAATACTGAGCCTTGACCAATAGTACTTTCAATCCAGAAACTTCCTCCGTGACGCTTTATGATGTCCGCTGAAATGTAAAGTCCTAAACCAAGTCCATCGAACCGCGTTGAAGAGTTATCTGCACGATAGTAGCGGTCAAAAAGCTTTTTTACGTCTTTTGGGTCAATGCCAATTCCATAATCTTTTACTGAGACAATTAAATTTTTGTCGATAATCCTGCAATCAATGTCAACTTTAGAAGCGCCAGGGGAGTATTTTACCGCATTTGAAATAAAATTTTGAATGACCTGTTCCAGTCTGAATTTATCACCGGTATAAACGATGTCTTTTTCAATTTCGAGATTTAGTTTGTGGCTAGTATAAATGTGGTTCATTTCCGAAACAGCATCTGATAGCATTTGCGAAAAATTGAAATTATCCTGATTAAGCGTCAGCTTTCCCGCATTGATCTTGCTTACATCAAGTAAATCACCTATCAATCGCTCTAACCGTTCGAGCTGGCTTGCCGAGCGCTGGAGATAGTTTTTTGTTTTTCCATCTTCCATACTTTTAAGCAATAGCTGATGGAATCCTTTAATAGTAGTTAAAGGCGTTTTTAGTTCATGACTGGCAATAGAAAGAAACTCATCCTTTCTAGCTTCATTTAATTTCTGGAAGTGAATATTTGTATTGGTGCCAACCCAAATATCTGGCCGGCCTTGCTGTTCTATCAATCGGGCTCGGGCTAGGTGCCAATAGTAATTGCCGTCAGCGAACAGTAACCTGAATTCGGTGACATAGTCATTTTTACTTCTCAAGGATTTCTGCCATAGTTCGACACTGGTCTCCAAATCTTCTTTATGTACGAAAGCGGTCCAGCCATGCTCCAATATTGCCTGTTGGCTGTGTCCAAAATCAGAGCATATAATTTCATTGACGTAGTCGATTTCACCAGTAGCATTGGCTGTCCATACCTGTTGCGGAATGGCACTCAAAAGTAAATTTGGGAATGGGATCTCGTTGTCAGCAGTTAGCTTTGAGATGGTATCATGGTTTTTATGCTTACTATTTTTTTCGGGACCTCGCCTCACAGAATTCATAGTCAAATTTAAATAAAATCATACAAGAAGTATGTGCTAACCGGCTTAATATTGTAATCAAACTTTTTACCGGCTTTCCATCTTCAATTCTTTTTTGCAGCTCAAGGCAGACTGCGTTCAGGATGAGTAGGGGCTAAGTCACCATAAACAACTGATTCAAACACTCACTTTTACAAACCATTTATTAAACTTTTGATAAGCTTATCAAAGCCTATATACCTATGCATTAAAACAGCAGCACTATAGTAATTTTATCTCTAGCTCCTTCAATTTGCAATCCGTTCAAACCTTAAGCTGGATATAAATGATCGTTGAATTAGTGGACAAAGCTTCGAGCGG
Organism: Pedobacter jamesrossensis; assembly: GCF_042650905.1. Taxonomy (NCBI): domain Bacteria; kingdom Pseudomonadati; phylum Bacteroidota; class Sphingobacteriia; order Sphingobacteriales; family Sphingobacteriaceae; genus Pedobacter; species Pedobacter jamesrossensis. The sequence goes on from NZ_JBHSBY010000135.1 coordinate 3,677, forward strand.
ATCAGCTGGTGTTTTGTTTTATAAAAATGATCAAAAACCGAGCGCTGCCTATCTTAAAGAGCCCATGGAAAACATTGTTTTTTTAAAGATTATTGTTCCTATGGGCTTCAATTTTTCCTATGACTTCCCGTAAATCGGAGGTTTGAAGTTTGATAGTGCTACCATTTTGCAGCTCCTGCTCATATAGAGGGAAATTTTCTATAAGATCTTCGATGGTTAGAAGTTCCCAGTCTTCCCCAGGCGGTCGCAAACCGGCGATAATTCGTCCCTCATGCAGAAGTTCGTATAATCCATTTACTTCAACTATCGTTAAAACGTATTTGCTGCTGTTGATTTCCAGATCAATTGTTAGTGGTGTCATGCTTCTTAAAACGCCATGCGCTTCGAAAATGTTTAGCGTTAGCTAAAATATGGCATTCTTAAAGGATTTTCAGTACATTGGAATTCTGAGCGCTAAACTATCCGAAAATTTCCTGGCTATCTGTGTAATAGGATTTACGTCCGCCAATTTTTTCTGATTTTATCGCTTCTCCCTTTTTGGTTTGCTTTAGTTCAGCGTTATGGATCTGCATGAAATCTCTCAGTTCGCCCTTCAGCTCATCACCATTCTCTTTGTCGATTTTTTCAATAGCCTGGTTAAGGACGCTTTCGATGCTTCTAAAAAGAATTTTAGCCTGCTTTACCGGTATCGCTTTAGCAACTGAAAATGGCGAGATACCTGCATGATAGAGTATTTCATCCGCATAGGAATTACCAATTCCCCTTATCAGGTGCTGATCCATTAAAAGGGTTTTAATGAGGGTACGTTTCTTTGCCAGCAGGCTGAGAAACTCCGCTTCACTGATTTCCAGCGCATCGGGGACTTCAGTATCTTTAGGGTTCAGAGTCGGGGTAGCCTGCTTTTGCATATCAATAAGCGAAAAGCCCTCGCCATCCTCAAAATAAAAACCAAGGATCTGAAACCTTGGGGGCTCATCTTGTGCATTCGCCACCAGTTCTCCCCTTAACATCAGGTGCAGCCCAAGAACCTGATTTCCCGTAAAGTGCAGTTGCAGGGTTTTGCCCGCCCGGGTAACTTGCAGTAGCTCCCTGTTCTCAAGGTTTTTCTTCAATTCTCTGCCTGAAACGTTGATTTTTTTTGCCAGGCTGACTTCCAGCTTGCTAATTACTTTTCCTTTAAACCTCCGGTTTAGGATTTGCGCAAAAACAGTCAGATCGGGTAGTTCAGCCATATTTATTTTTGTAAAAAATTTTTAACCGCTTCAATAGAATTTCCCTGCATAAGGATAGCCGCTTTAAGTTCATCCACACTAACTTGAAATTTCTCCGCCCATTGCGATAAATCATCAGGCGAATCCGGATTTATCTTTCCGCTGCTGGTTGCAAAATCTCCAGGTTCAACGCCCTCCCAATCACTTTCTATCCCATGCCTGTCCATTGATTTGTCAGCATCAATTTCCTTATAAAATTCCCTCGCCCGTTTCAGCCCGGTAGCAATCGCAATACCTTCCTCAACCCCCTCACTAAGTAAGGCATTTGCTATTTCTACAGCTTTCTCCTTCAAGTGGTCTGGCTGATTTTTATATGATGGGGGGAAATCTCCGTTATACCAGGGCATGATCATTGATTTAATTAAGGATAAAACAGGATACTAACTGAGAATGTTTTGTGAAACGAGAGAATAATCTTTAGCTTCTGTCCTATACTGGAGTAAGTTAGACATTTTGGCCAATCGCCATGGTATCGTTTGACAATAGGCTCCGAAATCCCCACCCAGAAGCATAATATTATGAGCCCAATATCCTTTATTCGACGAGCTATAAATTTTTATATTTCGCCAAATTCAATAGACACCAGTGAGGACGTCAAAAGTTTTATCTACTACTTTCTAAAATAATTTTCTAGATATTGGCGTACAGAAGTTGGTTCCCTCTTCAAAAAACTGGCTAAAGTATCATCTTCCTTATCCATTACCTGCTGTTTCAATGCAGTACCCCACATTGTTAACATATCAATGTACATTTCTGGGACTTTTGCCTTTTGGAGAATAGCATTAAATTCGTTGATGCTAGGAGATTTATATTCAATTTCTTTGCCTAGTATTTCAGATATATTCTGTGCGACGAATTCGAAATCCACAGCTTCGGAATTAGTCAAAGTATAGATTTTATTTTCATGGCCCTCGGTGATCAAAACATGAGCAGCAGCTTCTGCCAATTCTTCACGAAGTACCCATCTCGCTTTTCCCTTACCTGCCGGAAACAAAATGCTTTTAGTTTCGGCAACCTTATCACCTAAAAAAGCCATTATCATTTCTGCATAGATACCATTTTGAAGTATCGTGTAATCCAGTCCGCTCTCGGCCAAGTGTTTTTCAGTCTCGAGGTGGGATTTTTGAAAATCAGCAATCGCTGAATCCTCAAATCCTGGTTTTCTCACAAAAGAAGTATACACAATATGGTTTACGCCTGCTTCTCTGGCCGCATTTATTGCATTTTTGTGATGCTGTGTCCGGTTTTCAATCGCTTCTCTATTGTTGCTTGATACTAACAATAATTTATCTACACCCGTAAATGCCTTTACCATCGAACTATGGTCGGTATAATCACCTTGCCTAACATCTATTCCTTTTTCCAAATCCTTTGCTTTGTTGCTGTTTCTTACCAAAACAGCAATTGTTGAAGGTTCAACTCCATTCTTTAACAAATGTTCAACTGCTTTAGAACCAAATTGACCTGTTGCTCCTGTAACTAAAATCATAAATTATTTTTTAAATTTTTATTAATCTCTATTTGTTTTTCGAAGTTTTGCATCACACACATACGACACAATCAAGATCGCCAGGAAAACCAATCCTGTTATCACTTTACCAAGGGGATCGCCTACTGCCGCATGTGATAAGGAAGCTGAGGCAAACATAATAGCGAAACCAATGTATGCAGTTTCCCTCAATAAGCGGACAGGCAACCATATCAAAACTGCACCTATAATTTTTGCAATTCCCAATTCAATCCTGAAATAATCAGGGAAACCTAAATGTGCCATTGATATTTTGACTTCAGGTTTGGTAAGCGTTTCAAACGCAATAAATAGCATCATTGCTGAAATAATTCCAGTTGTAGCGTAATAGGTAATTTTTAATTTGTTCATTTCTTTATTATTTTATGTTACAAAGCTATGTATATTTGCTAACCAAATTATAGTAGTATACCAAAGGTGAGTAGTTACCTTTTGGTTAGTTTTAATTAGATAGAAATTATGGCAACAAGTAAATTAGAATACACACCAGTCCAATGTACAAACCGTATTTCGGCAACTGAGGATGCCATTTATGTTCTTGGCGGTAGGTGGACCATTAGGGTCATGATCGGGGTTTTAGGTGGCAATACAAGATTTAATGAATTGCAACGAACTGTAAAAGGGATTTCTGCAAAAATGCTGTCAGTAGAATTAAAGAAATTAGAAATAAACCAACTTGTGGAAAGAAAAGTGCTAGCTGAACAGACTCCTGTTATAGTGGAGTACCTGCCAACTGAATATAGTGAATCTTTAAAGGATATTATCACTGCCCTGGCGCATTGGGGTACAAACCATAAAAAGAAAATTACAACTGATAATTAGGGAAATATAGCCGTTTTATCGAAAAGGGTGATTTTTAGCTGCGTTAACTGTACTTTAAATCTTCTTCCAAATTTATATCATACAAAAAAACGGAACTAGGGGACTTGCAGGGAAAGACGTTTGAGGGAAAATACGAGATAAGATAGGGCTCAAAATGTAATAATGGCAGGCGTCCACACGATATCGTAATTTTATTGAATATTATTGAAAAACAAAAAGGCTGGCTAAGTAGGGAAATTGCCGAAGAATTAAAGATAAGTCCGTCCGAAATAAGTGAATCATTGAATCGTTCCAGTATATCAGGCTCGCTGAGCCCTGATAAAAAAAAGGTAATTAAGTCTGCTTTTTTATCTTTTTTGCAGTACGGTCTTCGATATGTTTTCCCGGTTGAGCCTGGCCCTGTAGAATGTGGGATGCCAACAGGCCATAGTGCAGATATATTAAAGGACTATTTCATTTCTGAGGAAACCTATGTCTGGCCGCGTAATTTGCATCCAAAAGGAATCTAAACTAATGCATCTCAAAAAAAATATCTGACGAGAAAAAATCTCCAGCATACTATTGCAATTCCACTATCCCATTTTCAGTTAAATAATCAGATATAAGCATTATTGTATAAACAAATTTGTTTATATTTGTTTTATGGAATCAGCATTTGAAAAATATAAGGGTATTCATCCAGGTTTGTTATTGGAGCGGGAATTAAAAAAAAGAAGCCTCAAAAAAGGCCCTTTTGCACTTTCTATTGGTGAGTATCCTCAAGTTTTAAATGAGATAACAAAAGGTAAACGTGGTATTTCTGCAGCACTATCGGTAAAATTGGATAAAACTTTGGGACTGGAAATCGGTACAATGTTCGTTCTTCAGGCTTATTATCAGGTGAAGAAAGAAGAAGAAAAAACCTCAAAAAGTATTCATCCAAATCTTTCCATTATTCGTGAAATTCTTTTCTGGGATACTGATTTCAATAAGATTGATTGGATAAGAGATTATAATGCGATCATACGCCGGGTATTCGAGAGGGGGGAGGACGCTGAGAAAACAGAAATACTTAATTTTTATGGTCCTGAAAAAGTTGAATCAGTTATAGGTCGAGATAGTCTTTCTGCTAACCAACTAGTTCTCATGCCGCATTTAAGACCAAATTAATATGTATTGGAATACAGTGAGTCCTTTATTACAGAATGTTTTAATGAATCTCATGCAGGAGGATTTGCTCTCAAATTTTCGTCTTGTTGGCGGAACTGCTCTAAGTCTTCATATTGGTCACAGAATGTCAGTTGATATCGATCTTTTTACTGATGCTCCTTACCGTTCTATAGATTTTGAAGCTATTGAAGCAAAACTGAAATCTACTTTTGGGTATGTATATGGCGATTTCGGTGGAAATCCAGTAATGGGAAAATCTTATCTTGTCGGCACTGATAAAAAAAACGTTATTAAAGTGGATATATATTATTCCATGGACCCTTTCTTTCAGGATGCGGTATTGATAGATGGGGTAAGAATGGCAAGTATTGAGGAAATTATTGCCATGAAAGTAGATATTATTCAACGTGATGGCAGGAAAAAGGATTTTTGGGATCTCCATGAATTACTCGAACACTATTCTATTGCAGATATGATTGAACTTCACCGAAAAAGATTTGAATGGACGCATGAACCTCTGGTTATCAAGAAAAATTTTTCTAAATTTTCAAAGGCTGATTTAGATTTTGATCCGATTTGTTTGAAATCTAAAGAGTGGATTTTTATCAAAGAAGATTTTGAAAATGCTAATGACAATTAATTTTATTTCTGAGTATTCTACTCACATTTAATATTCTTTTTTCTTCATTAAAATTGTACTTACAGAGTCCTAAAAGCCACAGGCTGTATTTTATTTCCAATGCGGCCGGAAGCGGCAATTCAACCTTGGTTTATGAATTGGTGAAAGCGATGAGACAGGCGGGCAGCAGTACCATTTTTAGTAGTGGACTGGGATTTAAAAAATAAACCACAGGACAATGTCTATGTCCATGGGGAGGGCTCAAGGTACAGCATCGAAAATTTTGTGCTGGATCCAATCTACCTGATGATTCTGTTTGCAGGTATTGGCAACGGCGCTTTTGACGTTTTTAAGAAAATTGGCAAGGATCAAACCTACAACCAGTATAATCTGGGAGAGGAATCTCAGGACTATTTACAAGGAATTGCGGAAAGCTATTTCATAGATTTCGAAGCCGCCTTTGCAGGAATAAGAAAAGATGAGGTGATGAGAGAAATCCGTTATTATAATGGTAAAGTACTATCCTTCCCGGTTTGGTGCCTGGAAATGAAAGGCCATGATATCGTGAGTAAACTCGCTAAGGTATATCCTGGTATTGAAGGAAAATATAGAAATGAGGGTGATTTGCAAAAAGCACTGGTTGTTGTCATGGTGAAAGCATTTCCATTTGTACCCCTGGATTCAGTAGAACTGCTCGGCAGCATTGGAACTGCGAGTTAAAGGAGATCTATCCTAAAGTTTTCAGTAGCATTATTTCACACATAATCTAGTTTAACGAGCGAATGTCGCAATTTAATAATTGAGACATAAATTGGTCAAAATTGTCGCGATAAACCTCTTTTGTGACATTACCTGTCGAAATGTAAGAATCGCGACATTAATCGGTTAAAATTGTCGCGATTCGGATTATTGCGACAAAAAATATTTATTTTTGTCGCAATACCACTGTTTTTGTCGCAATAATCGGTATTTTGTCGGCATACTAAATCTGTCGCCTTATGAATAATATAAAACGCAACGAGCATCTTCTCGAACTTCTATCAGATTTCCCTGACGGGGCCAAGCTCAGCGATATTCTTGCGAAGCTTGAAACTGAGGTGACCGCTAGGACACTGCAGCGCTGGCTGGGCGGAATGACCAAACAGGGCTTAATCACAATCGAAGGGTCGGCCAGGGGTACCAGGTACTTCACAAAGGCTGCAGAGGCTGCGCCAGACAAGGAGACCGAGAAAGCGCAGGAAATACTGATTCCATTGTCGGAACAGGCAAAAAATGCCCTTGCAAATGTTGCCGTTCCCATTCAGCAAAGACCCGTGGTGGGCTATCAGCAGGACTTCTTGAAATCCTACCGCCCAAATATCGATAGCTATCTTTCCAAGGAGGAAAAAAAGCAACTGGCCGAAATAGGGGACAACAACGTTGGAGCGGTGGCAGGGACATATGCCCAGCAGATCCTGAACCGATTATTGATCGATTTGTCATGGAACTCCAGTCGTCTGGAAGGAAATACTTACAGTTTGCTGGACACCCAGCGGCTCATCGAATATGGAGAAGCTGATGATCAAAAGTCGGCCAAAGAGGCGCAGATGATCTTAAACCACAAAGATGCGATAGAGTTTTTGGTGCAGGCGGCTGAGGAGATCGGCTATAACCGCTACACTCTCCTCAATCTCCACGCGATGCTGGCCAACAACCTGCTTCCCGATCCAGAGGCGCCAGGTCGGTTGAGGTCAATAGCAGTCGGGATTACAGGCACCTCATTTACTCCACTAGCCATACCACAGCTGATCGAAAAATACTTTGATCTTATAATGGAAAAAGCAGGCCAAATACTTGACCCCTTCGAACAGTCGTTTTTTCTGATGGTTCATCTTCCGTATCTGCAACCTTTTGATGACGTCAACAAGCGTGTTTCCAGACTGGCGGCAAATATCCCGATGATCAAAAAGAACCTGGCGCCGCTGTCCTTCATTGATGTCCCGGAGGATCTTTATTTTAAAGGCGTAATGGCCATATATGAGCAGAATGATATCCATCTTTTAAAGGATGTATATCTGTGGTCTTATGAGCGTTCAGCCAGTAGGTATAGGGTAATCCGGCAATCGCTTGGCGAACCTGATACCTTCAAGTTGAAATACCGTACCGCCATCAGAGAACTGATTACCACCGTCATCGTTAAAGAAATTGAGCATAAAAACCTAGCTCATTTCATTAGGGAAAATGCCCAGGCGATAGACGAGCAGGATAGAGAGGAATTTATCAAAGCAGTCGAACAGGAGATCATGTCCCTTCACGAAGGTAATTTTGCACGCTACCGGGTGAGCCCCTCTGAATTTCGCCGTTGGAAAGAGAATGGTAGATAATCAAAACCATAGTTCGAAAAACAAGTTGCCGATATTGAGGATTATCCTAGGTATTTATTAAAGAAAACGAAGACTTATCTGAGAAGCTATATGAGTTAAGGGGATAGTTTATTTAACCCAACTCCTCCATATTTCTCACTCCCATAATTCCATCAGCATCCCGGATAAGCTCGAGCTGTTAGGTGGATAAGATTTCTACTCATGGCATTTATCTTTTCTACCATCTACATATTTATTTAGATTAGTTGCTGTAAAATTTGCTCATTGCAGAAATTATCACGTTCTTCATTTTTGTTACTTGATTATCCATTAACATTTAGGTGGAACGGTTTGGGCAACAATTTATTTTCATAGTGGAGAATATTGCATTATCCGCAGATTTCTTCTAGTGTCTTGTTTATTTATTCATTTGATGATGGTCAACTTGGATAGTATCTCTTTATACAACCTATATTTCTATTTATTTTTTTGCGAATTTAATTGATTGTCAGATTAAAAGTTGGAATTTGCTGGCTTTTAAATGCTATTGTTGATGTTTTCGACTAAATTATTAGCGCATTAATTTTATAAATTTGAAGTTTATCAAATTACAACAGCAAAGACTTGACTAGTAAACAATGATCGAAAATGATACTAAAAGACTTTCAAGGTTAACTGCAATCTTAACCCAGTTGCAAACGAAACGACTTTTGACGGCTTCTGAATTGGCCAGCAAATTTTCGGTAAGTTGCAGGACAATTTATCGAGATATTAAAGCGTTAGAGCAAGCTGGAGTTCCTATTATAACAGAAGAGGGGAAAGGTTATACTTTAATGGAAGGTTATCGAATTCCACCCGTGATGTTTACCGAAAGTGAAGCTAATGCATTGATTACAGCAGAGCAACTCATCTTAAAAAACAAAGACGCTTCTTTTGTAAAGGAATATTCAGAAGCCATTAACAAAGTAAAATCTGTTTTACGCAATAACACCAAAGACAGAGCAAATTTGCTTTCCAATAGAATTGTTTTTAGGCAAAACTCAGGCAACGATCGAACAAGCAACTATTTATCCTCAATTCAACTGGCTTTGAAAAGCTTTAACCTTGTCAAAATAAAATATAATTCACTTGATAATGGACAAACAACAGAAAGAACCATTGAGCCCTTTGCTGTTTACAGTACACAAGAAAATTGGTTACTTATTGCTTTTTGCCGGTTAAGACGTGATTTCAGGGCATTTCGACTAGATAGAATTGAAAATCTAACCATACTTAACGAGCAGTTTGAACCCCATCAAATGACCTTAGAAGAATATTTTGAAATCTGCAAAGAAAAATATGCTTCACCACCCTTGACATAGGGCTGTCATCGTCCATTTTTAATTTTGTGGCTCAACAAAAAAAAAATAAAATGAATAACGTGAAAATTGAACCTTTTAAAGTAATCGGCATTTCGGTACGCACTACAAATGAAAACAATCAGGCCGGAAAAGATATCCCGGCTTTGTGGAGCAGATTTATCAGCGACAAAATTTTAGACGCAATCCCCAACAAAATTGACCGTACTGTATACTCCATATATACCGATTATGAAAGCGACCATACAAAGCCTTATACTACAGTTTTGGGTTGCAAAGTAGCCAGTTTAGAAACTATACCTGACGGAATGGTGGGCAAATCGTTTAACGGTGGAAACTATATCAAACTATCTGCCAAGGGAGATTTGATGCAAGACTTGATCGTAAATAAATGGTTGGAAATTTGGGAAATGGATTTAGAAAGAGTATTTACTGCCGACTTTGAAGTTTTTGGCGAAAAAGCACAAAACCCAATAGATGCAGAAATAGATTTTTTAATTGCTGTAAAATAGCGAAAAATGAATGAACAACTACATCACTATTATCTGAATAAAGAAGAGCCAAACAAGAGTTGCTTATTGAATTGATAGTTGTGCAAGAAGATATAAAAAGATTGGAAGCAGAATTCTTTCAGGAAATCTTTCTGCTTATATTGATATACATAATTATAAGGGCAATCATGCCATGCTAAAATTTGAATATCATTTTAAGAATTATTTTTCTTCCGCACTGAAATCTCGGTTTAAGAAGTGGTGCGAACAATTTAATTATGCCCAGCGAGCCCTTGATTTGTTAGGCTCAAAACCAAAAAAGTTCATTCCAATTCCTCAGGACGAATTGATCGTACTTTAAGTAACTTCAAGTTATTAATAAAGCATTCCGATTAGCCATAAGGGTATCTTATTTCTTCCTCCAATTTCAATGTCATCAGCAGCGATGTAAGCGTTTTCAAGGCCTGCTATCTGATCAAATTTTTTCTTTGCTCCACCAACCTCAAAGGTATATTTATTATCAATTATGAAATCCCCAGCTTTTGCGAGACTGACCTGATGTTTTGCATTTCTAAATTGATTGACAAAATAAGATTCCCTTCTACTCCCTTCGTTAGCTGGAGTTGTAGACAGTGCATCAAACAAATTTGGATTATCTAATAGGATTTTAGACGGTTTTTCCATCGCACCCATTCCTTTTCCTTGAAGAAATACTTGTTGAATTAGTTTAGCTTTCTCAAGATAATGTAAGTATTGGATAAGCGTTGAACGGCCCATTTCCAAAGTCTGAGCAAGGCTTGTTATATTTGGTTTGAATGGCACTTGAGCTGCAAGCATACCTAATAATTGAAAAATTTTTCTAGTCTGCAATTTATCCAAAGATTGAAGAGATGATAAATCATAACCAATTATTAAATTGACAACTTGTGTTAGTTGAATAGAATATCCCTCTTTATCCTCTTTAAAAAATGGATAGTATCCATAATTACAATAATCTTTAAATGCTTTTAAAGGTTTTGTTGAATTTAAATCAGATGAAATCATAATATGCTTAGTTACCAGCTCCTCCAGCGTTACTTTTGGGTATTTTATGTTTTGACTGTAAGCCATAAATTCCCTAAAAGATAGCCCGCTTAATTCATAAACTCTCGCTCTTCTGCTTAAGTCAACCTCGAGCCCCAGCATTTCTATAATTGACGATCCGGTTACGATTAAATTCAAATCTTTATAGAAATCGTAAATATTCTTAATCTCCCTTGCCCAATTAGGATATTTATGTACCTCATCAATGTAAAGATATTTTCCTCCTTGTTGTCTAAACTTTTCTGCGGTTTCGATAAGGTTATTCGTAGTGAAATAAATATCATCAAGGGTTATATACATTGCCTCATCTAATCCTCTTTTGCTCAGCTTTATCCGTTGCAATAAGGTTGTAGTTTTTCCTGTACCTCTTGCTCCCAAAATGCAGATCAACCGATTATCCCAATTAATTTCTTGCAAAATATATCGCTGAAAATCTACATTTTGTTGGCTAAGTAATATCCCAGCCTTTTCTTTCAACTTTTCCATAAAGGTTTATTTTGTTTTACAAATATAACATTTTTTGTTAAAAACGTTCTGTTGTCAGAACAATTCTTTTAATTATCGCTCGTATTTCAAGACGTTTTTATTTTTAAATTGTTATTATAATTGCTTCATTTTACCTAATAAAATATCAGTAGCGCCCATATTCTTTCCATAATTTTGTCAGGGCTAACTATTCGGTTGATTAGATTCATCAATTTCTGTTAGACAGAAATAAGATTTTAAAAGATATTTTATATCTTAAATTTTAATTGAGAAAATTCTGCTTGCTTAAGCTTGTTTCATGATATCATTTAAGCAAGAAGCAATTTTCTTTTTGTAAATGAATAATGCTCACTCATCATGTTAAACGCACTTACACTACTCATCTATTGTTTTTTCGTATATTCCGAAACCTAAAAACTTCAGGTCACTATCCCTTTTACTAACACTTACTAACGCTTTTATTTTATTAGTTAGGCACATCAGTATTTACCACTTAACGTAACTTCTATGATTTGGAAATTTTTATTAATCGATGTTATTCAGGAAACAACCGCTCATATGAGTGAACGTCTAAAGGAAATTGTTAAAAGTAATTAGGTATAATCGGTGCATTGACACGCAAATTCGGTTTACCGAAACGGAGAATTGCGGGGATCATCGCCGAAAACTCCCATTTTCTTAAACTAAAATCCAGCTGATATGAATAAACCTTAAAACAAAAAAGCAGGCAATTTATCCTCGTGAAATAAAGAAGTTATTTTACATCTCGAAACCTTTTGGTCAGTCCCTCCATACCTCCGACCAACTTTTTAAACGTTTTCGAGTCACCATAGATCATGCTTTGCTGCATGGCCTTATAATCATTTTCCCAAGCTCCCAATACCTCAACCAGTGGAATAAAGCTGATATCGTGATATCCATGTTTTTCGGAACCGATTCCTCGGATCAGATTGAATTTTGCCCGATGTTCCACTATTCCCCTGTATAAATCCTTATCTTCCAGCGCCTGTTTACCATGCTCAGTATTCATAATCCTATCCAGATCATATAGATGCCGCGACATTCTTTCTGTTCTTATCTTTTCAGCAGGCTTACAAAATTCCTCATGTAGGAGAAAAACCTTTTCCAAAAATGTACGCGCTGGCAGAACAGTAAGCACGCTGAACGGTTTCCCAGCTATGTTAAAATCGCCCAAAGCCTGCGAAATAATCGGGCTAATTTCCCTTTGCTCTGAAGGCTCTTTTAGCGACCTGGCACCAATCTCGATGAGTACAGCCTCTTTTAAATAACCACCTTTTTCTAGTACAGACTCGTAATACAGCTCTAGTACCTGAGGATCCCGGTCAGATTCTGTCGTTTCAGCTACTTTTAAAGAAAACAGATCTGCAGGGATGCCCAAATCGAGCAATTCCTTTTCCAACCCTTCCCTAAATTCCCCTGAAATAAAGGCACAGGAAGCCTTGCGCAATTCTTTAATCTTGGAATTACTTAGCTCTTCCCCAAAACCCAGTACCGACACGTCAATAACCAGATCGATATCTTCGGAAAAACGCTCGATCAGTTCCCAGGATTTACTTAAAGAAGTACCGCCTTTGAACACCAAAGATCCGACCAGGGAGTCCGGAATATCGCATACATCGCCAAAGTTACCCACCAATCCTTTTCTATCGCATAAGCGGGAAGACCAGTCTTGTTACTGGCCAGTCCCAATAATTCTTTCTGACGTTCAGCCGTTGATTTAAGCCAGTTTATCATTTTCTATCGATTTAGAGAGTTCATTCAATATCACCGCAATCCATGCCGGTGCTAATTTAGCATCATGTTCAATGTTCCTGTTATCTTCATCCTTCAGTACCAACTTCAAACGGTCTAGCACATGGCTATCCACATTCTTCTGACCCAATTCTGAAAGCGCCTGTATCACCAGCGTACTTATCTTTCCTTTAGTAGCCAGTTTCTTTGCCGTTGTTGACTTAAAAGTAATCCGCTGCTTTCCGATCTTGATTTTCCTGGGCGCACCATCAGTCAGATAAGTAACATTCATCGGCACCTGCGTAGTCAGCCTCGGTTTATGTAAAGCAGCAGATCCTGTAAGAATAATCCTCGCATGATCACGCCTAGCAATACTTTCCGCTATCTCCTCAGTAGAAGGGTAGAGGCTACCAAAAACAGGATCTATCTTCGGATACAAATAAATTCCATGCGCAAGCCGTTCTAATACCTGATTCCTTTCGAGCCTGTACAGGCTGCTTCTGATCGCATCAGCACTACCAATATCCGAAAAGTCGGTTGGGAAAAACAGCTTTCCGTGCTTATTCTTTATTATCTTGTTAACTATCTGATTATGTGCTGAATATTTCATATTAAAATGAATTATTTTGCCACAAATTCATGAAATATTTGTGACACTTTATACTAGCTTTTTTTGGCTCATAAGAAGAATGATTGACGTATAGGAATAAGTCATGGCCCATCTTTAATGGCCATGACTATACAGCAAGTGCATTTTTTACTGTTTACCGAATGGCAACTTTGTTGCCATTCGGTAAACAGTAAAAAACATCTGAAATAGAACCATACCTAGCAACTATATGATTAAGTTGTTGATTATATATGACCTAAACCAAATCAAAAAGTGACAGATTCGTTGAAATCAAGGTCTTGTCAGCTAAATAAAAATATTCGATTAAAGAGGACTTCAATTAATTGACTGTTTTCTCAAAAAGTAGATAATGCTGCAGCGGCAAAAATGTGCCGTTTTTGACTAGTTTAAAACCGTTGGCCGCCAGTTCTTTTTTCGCTTGTTTGACACTCATCTTATGTTCAGCTTTGATGGCCACTGCCGGATCCTCCTCCTTATATTCCAGTAATAGCAGCCTGCCACCTGGTTTAAGTGCCTTGCTTAAAGAGGCCAGATAGGCTACAGGGTGTGCTAACTCGTGGTAAACATCCACCATAAAAGCCAAGTCAATCGAGTTAGGTGGTAAGTTAGGAGATATTTCTGTACCCTTGATTACTTCAACGTTCGCTAATTTATCCTCAAGAGCTTTTTTCTTAAGATAGGTAATGGCGTCATTTTGGATCTCCACCGCATAGACTTTGCCTTTTGGGATGCGCTGGGCAACTCGGAAAGTGTAAAACCCTGAGCCCGCACCGATATCGGCCACTACACAATTGCTTTTTATTGGCAGGGAAGCTACGGCCAAAATGGTGTTTTCCTCCTGCGTTCTGCTGTTGCGTTCCAGCCAATCTACACCCTCAAAGCTCATAACGTGGGCAATTTCTCTACCCAGGTAAACCTTCCCAGTACCGTTTGCAGATGGCTTTTTAAAAGTGTAGGATGATTCATCCTGGGCAAATGCAGTATGGAACGAGATGAAAAAGCAAAAGAGAAGTATAAGCTGAGATATTTTCATAACGATGTGGTTTATAGGAGAAACGAAAAGCAGCCTGCAAAAGTTTCGGTGGTTGTTGTTTTAATCCGTGGGAAGACTAATTTTTAACGCTTTACCAAGAGAAGTTCGTTATTTTTTCAAAGAATGAACAACTAATCATCTTCAATCAAGGAGGGGTTGAGCTGACAAATGCTGAGAATAAATATTAAAATAAATTATTGTAACAACCGAAGAATTTCTGTCCCCGCATAATACGGCTATCCGGATTTATACAGGTTCGCTGCATATTACTGATGCGCTTACCCCAAGGACGGGGAGAAATACAAACTATTGAATCTGCCTGATTATCTTGTATTTCAAATCGATAATTACCTAAACTGGTTCAAAACACATATCTAGAGTAACATAGCGATGTGTCAGATTATGTTTTGACACTTATTTGAAGCCAGGAAATCTTTATCTTCGGGTATACTTTTTGAATTTGGGCTGCGAAGTTCGCTGTTATTGATCTTTTTTACCCACCTGTGTGTATATGCTTTCCTTTTTTTGAAACGAGGGATAATCCAGGAACGACTTGCGGACCGTTTGCTGGGAACTTTTTGTTTTTTGTCGGCATTATTTATATTTCCCTGGATGTCCGGCTTTGCTGGCTGGTATGATACCCAGCCCTATAGGGAATTTCTTTTTTACACGCCCTTTATTCATGCGCTGTTTTTTGGCCCATTGCTGTATTTTTATTTAAAGAGCCTGACCAATGCCTATTACAGATTAACGAGTAAAGACAGGATGATTAATGGAATTCGTTTCATAAAGTTAGAACCTGAGCCACAATTTATAAAAAATTCAACAACAAAGCTAACCGCTTTAAAAAAATACAGAATGGAATTAGAATATTTCGTTATGATCTTTTAATTCTTATAAATTAGGTATACCTAAGAGCATTTTTCAATAATGATTATGCATAAATTAAATTGCACTTTCAAAAATTTAATAATCGGCATCGGGCTCCTACAAGTCGTGTAGTGGATTGCGTCATGTAAGATGTTATTATAAAAAAGTTTCTTTGTACAGCTTTGTAACCTGCTCTTCCCACGAGACAGACCAGTTAAGTAGGGCCATCAATGGATCTGCTGTGCTTATACCAAATTCTGTCAATGCGTATTCTACTCTTGGTGGTACCTCTGGAAATACTTTTCGGGTTACCATGCCATAAGTAATTAAGCTCTTAAGAGTTTGAGTAAGCATTTTAGGCGATATGCCATTGATTTGTCGCAGTAATTCACTGTTGCGCTTAGTGCCCTGCATCAATGCCATCAAGATCAATAGTGTCCATTTATTAGCGATCAGCGATAATGACTGATTTAGGATACAACTTTCATCCAAAATAGATTTTACCAGTAACGTCTGCTGTAACTTTAAATAATTTTCATTTTTTTTTCGCTGTTTCTCCACTATTGAATCCATATCTTACTTTACAGTGCTTACGGCACTTTTGGGTGCCTACTTGCAAATATATAGTGCCGAATTTACATTTGTCATAAATTATAAGAAATATGGCAATAGAACAAACAAAAGGGTATCAAATTTTGCAGGATTTGTTAAACGCATTTAACGAAGATACAGAAACGGTTTTAGCACTATTCAATCCAGAAGCTATAGTAGAATATCCTTATGCGAAATCATTAGGTATGTCTTACTATTTGACGATGGACGACTATCGAAGGCATCTGGATAATATCCTTGGGAATATGCCTGATATTACTTTTATAGAATTGCAGGTTTATAAATTACAAGAACAAGAATGCTATTGGGCGGAATTTCATGGCGAGACTACGGTTCCTCAAACAGGTGCACTGTACCAGCAGGATTATGTCGTCAATTTCAAATTGGAAAATGGAAAGTTTAGTCACTATAAAGAATATTGGAATGTGCTTCCAGTTTTAAACGCTTTGATTGGGAAAGAGCAAGCCCAGCAGATTCTTGACAACCTAAAAAACTAAATATATGAGAAAAATAGCAATTGCAGCAGCAACAGGAAATATAGGAAGAAGCATAGCAAAGCAGATCGCCATGCAGGGAGCAACACCTGTGTTGCTAGGTCAAAACTTAGAAAGATTAAACGATTTGAACATTAGCGGGGGAATATCTTTAGTTGCAGACATCAGCAGTATTGAACAGGCTATTTTAGCTACGAAGGATGTGGACGCTTTATTCTGGCTTGTTCCACCTGTTCCTACAACGCCAAGTTTAAACGAATGGTATAAGAAAGTAATTGATGCAGGAATTGCGGCTGTTAATCAAAACAGGATTAAAAGAGTTGTTCTAGTTTCTTCTCTTGGGGCAAGCTTAACTCCAAATCTTGGAACTGTAAGCTATTGTGGCAATATGGAAGTCGCATTTGACAAGTTGAATACCAACGTATTGGCTCTAAGACCGGGTTACTTTATGGAAAACTTTATACAACAGGCACAAAGCATCAGTGAAAAAGGGGAGTTTACCTTTCCTTATGACAGCGAGCATGATATTCCTTTTATTAGTACGGATGACATTGCTGATGCCGCAACACGTTACTTGCTAGATGAAACCTGGGCAGGGCATTGGAAACTAAACCTAATGGGACCAGAGAATATAACCTTGAAAGAAGCTGCATCGCGTTTGGCTGCTTTGATAGGCAAACCGGTTAACTATGTACAACAATCTATTGAGGACGTAAAAGTTCAGCTGAATGGCTGGGGAGTGCCAGAAGTAGCGCAGCAAGAGCTGGTAGATTTATTTTATGCATTAGGTGATCCTAACGGTGCATACGCCACTCCCCGCACACCCGAGGCTTCTACAGCTACAAGTTTCGAACAGTTTTTAGAACGGAAGCTTTTACCTTTGCTTTAAGTTGTAAATTAGAAATCCGCTGAATCTCAAAATGGTATAGAGTCAATAACCAGGTTACTTCAAAGTAAATTCTCAATACAGTTGACTGCAGATATAACCCTATGATGTAGTACCATTCCTGGTTTCGGAACAAATTTTTGTAGTTCAGGAATAAAGTCCTTATTCAATTCATTGGCTTTAAATTTAGAAATACATTTGATGAAGGGTATTCTAATCGACTGACCGTTGGCACAAGCGTTGGACTAACTGGAAGATAAAAGATGGTAGCGGAAAATAACGCTACCAATTCTAAAATAAAATCATAAACTGCCCATCGTCTACAAGTAGCGTTGGATTTATCGCTTCTGTTTTTTTCTTCAGGGCCAGCAATTGACGGAGGCCACCATGAATATAAATTTAAGATAATAATGCAGTCTAAAATTGATTGTTCAGCAGTTCAAAATCCCTTTTATCCGATTTAATTTTCATCTGGATTAACGACAATATTTATAAACCAGAATATTCCTTTCCTAATTTGAATGATTCGCCGGTATTTATAGGCAGAGGGAGTTGTTTTGATAGACTAACCTATCAATAATGCTAAAGCTCATTCCCTTTTGGAGCCGGAAAAAAAATGTTCCGCCCCCTAAAAAATACTTACCGACAATATAGCTCCCTGATTTCAAAATAGGTTCCGATGGCTGGGAGTATATTTTAAATTTAGAAGAATTTATATTGTCAGGCTTTATTTTCTCGCCACTTTTGGTGCTAGGGTCAGAAACATTCTCTTGCCTTCGAGTTTTGGCAATAACTCAACTTTACCTACCTCTTCCAGACTTTGTGCAAATTTCAAAAGCAGAATTTCGCCTTGGTCTTTATATACTATAGAACGGCCCTTAAAGTGGACAAAGGCGCGTACCTTTTCACCACTTTCCAAAAATGAAACTGCGTGTTTAAGTTTAAACTGGAAATCGTGATCGTCGGTATTCGGGCCGAAACGGATATCTTTGGTTATGGTCTGCTTGGCCTTACTTTTAATCTCCTTTTGCTTTTTTTTCTGTTCGTAAAGAAACTTGCTGTAGTCGATGATGCGGCAAACGGGTGGGACTGCGTTTGGAGAGATTTCAACTAGATCTAGATCCAGTTCTTTCGCCATTTTGAGCGCTTCTGTGAGCGGGTAAATATTGGTCTCAACATTTTCCCCCGTCAGGCGCACCTCCGTAGAGGTGATAAACTCATTTATTTTATGTTCCGCTTCTTTTTTTCTGAAGGGCAAGCGTGGCCCCCTGTAAAATCCTGCTTTTTTTAATGCCAAATTTGAAAAGTTTTAATGAAAAATTTTATTATTTGTAGCGGTAAATATCGATGATATTGATAATATAGCTCTTTGCGAGGAAAAATCCAAAACAATTGGGAAATCATGACGCTATAAGTACGGTTAAGCTTCGCGTTTTCGAATCACACATGAACGAACTGTTTTGCAAAACCTGAGTCTGATTCTATCCCTTTTTCTAGGTCGCTATAACGTTGTTGATTGCCTTATCTTCAATTCTAATCGCTTCAAACGTGATAAGCATAAAACCGGATATAAGAAGCACCAATGCTAAAAAACGCAATATTCTTTCGGTGCTTTTGGTGTTTACCATCCTGTCTGAGCAGGTGAACTCATTGATTCCAATTAGTTTTCTCCGATTGTTTCTTCGCCAGATTGCGAAGATTAAAATAAAGGTGCCGAAAATCAGCGCTAGGATACCGCTAACTAAGGGCATTGGGGTAAAATTAAAGCTTTCCTGTGTTTCTATCATATAAAATAGACCAATAGGAAGCTAAAAAGTTTAAAAATATATTTTTTTAGCATTTATATCGGAGTTTAATGGGATGTGCATCTCAATTGCCAAAATGCTTTTCTTTATGTTGTCTCAAAGCAGTTTTCCCCTAAAAAAAAGCTTTAAGTTTCATATCTGTTACAGTAATGTAACTGAATTTTGTACCGTGATTTGTAGTTTTTCATCCAAATCATTGTGCATCAATTCTTAGAATAAGAGAAGATTCTTTTTTTAAAATCCGCTCTGCTGTTCCGGAGCATTTTCCGTTACTGCTATTGTTGGCTTCCTTTTTTTTACGTTCGTCCCAACTAACCGGGGATCTGGCCCAGGGGATTTCCTCTGTTTCGACAAAGTTTACCAGTATTGGGAGCCCCATTTCAGGGGAGGATCAGCGACAAGCTTCGCTGGCCGCGGTAGATCAGAAGCAGCCAAAATTTCGTAAGAAATTCCATCACCTTAACGATGCCACAAGTGATCTTCAGCCTTTTGAGAAGCGCTTGGAGATTCGCTACCATCTTCCTGTTTCAGCTCCACCAGGTTATGAAACACCACATTTATTTTGCGGGCAACACGCCTTCCTATACAGACTGACTTATTTCTAATTTTTCCTGCCTACGTATTCCATAGAAGAAACTTTTTGAGCGTGCCATTTCCCGTAAGCCAGCCAATGAGTCCAATCGCAGCGAATGCGATGGAAGCGACCGCGAGATAGACAGAGATTTTCTTGGTTATTTTCATCGGTTTTGTAAATTCTTTGGTGATGACCAAAGTAGTCATTTTAAAATTCAATGAAAAAATATGGTTAAAAAATTCAGTATTAATCATTGGGGCGCTAACAAGTGTTAGTTTGATGTTGACTTTCTAGAGGTATTGTAAAGCAGAATTCCGAATATATCATCAGCAATACCTGCTTTTCTTTAAAACCCTAGCCATTTGGCAACCTTTCCGATGCTCAGACCCTGCACCAGGATCGAAAAGACAACAATAATATAGGTGATCAGTACGAACTGTTCGCGGTACATCGCAGGGCTCAGCGAAAGTGCCAGCGCCACAGAAATTCCTCCCCTCAGCCCACCCCAGGTCATTATTGTTACTGCATGTTTTTCAAACTTTATTTTAAATCGCATCAATGAAACCGGGATAATCACTGAAATCCACCTGGCCATTAGCACGATAGCGATACTGATAATTCCGATCCAGAACACCGTTGATTCTATTTTTATGATAAGCATCTCCACGCCGATGAATAAAAACAGTACCGCGTTAAGGATCTCATCAATCATTTCCCAGAACTTGCCCAGATAGTCCCTGGTAAGATCAGACATGCCCTCCCGCCTGGATTTATTGCCGGTAAAAATCCCTGCGATAACCATTGCAAGTGGTCCCGATACATGAAATCTGCCTGCCAGAAAATATCCTCCGGTCACAATGGCCAGGGTGATGAGCACCTCGACCTTATAGTCATCAATGCTTCGCAAAGCCAAATATCCGATATAACCAAGCAACAGGCCAAAAAACAGACCGCCCAGTGCTTCGATCAAAAAAAGCTTGCCTATTGAGATGATGGAAAAATCCCCTGTCGTTGAACGCGCAATTTCTGCAAGGCTCACAAATACAACCACTGCGACACCATCGTTAAATAACGACTCCCCGGAAATTTTCAGCTCCAAACTAGCGGGAATATTTGCTTTTTTAAGGATACCCAGAACAGCAATGGGATCGGTAGGGGAAATTAGCGCCCCAAACAGCAGGCAGTATATCAATGGGATCGGCATATTAAACCAGCCAAAAAGGAAATATACTAATATCCCAACTACAAACGTAGAAATAAGGATTCCTACGGTGGCCAGTACAAGGACCGGCAGGCGTTCAGCCCTAAGCTTGCTGGCATCAATATGTATCGCTCCGGCAAAAAGTAGAAAGCTCAGCATAAAGTTCATCAGCACATCCTGAAAATCTACTGAGGTAGCAAGCGAAATGGCTTTCTCTGAAAGTAGTGATCTGGAGCTCCCCAGACTCACCAGCAGGATTGATGAAATTAGGGAGAGTGCCATAATTCCAATCGTTGGCGGCCATTTGATAAAACGGTGGTTGATATAAGCAAAGATTGCTGCAAGTACTATGGTTATGGCTATAATTTCTTGGGTGTTCATCTGAAATATTGTCTATGCTTTTAACGCTCTGATAAAGCTTAATTCTTTGTTCCTTTTTTGTTCTCTTCTGTTTCAGTACGAAACCGGGGTGCAAGGTAATCGCCGGGAAGGTAATCCTGTGGGATGGTAGTCGAGTTACCGTCCCGGATTGCCTTGTAATGAGGAGACATAATTTCTACGCCCGCACGGTTAAACTCATCCTGAATATTGGCATGAAGAGCAGAATAGATAAATGCCTGACGATTTGGCGAATGGGTATGGGCATTGAGGCGGTAACTTACGTAATAATCATCCAGGCTGGTCTGCAAAACATAGGGCGCTGGCTCGGTCTCAATGAGTTCAGTGGCCAGGGCGGCCTCGATCAGCAAACGGTGGACTGTTCTCCAGGGCACGTCATATCCGATTGTGACTGTAGTATTTATGATCAGACCTTTTTCCGCTGCTTCGATGCTATAATTAACCGTGTGGTTGTTCATCACAGCTGAATTCGGGATAGAGACCACTTCGTTTTGTATAGTCCTCACGCGGGTAACAAGAAGTGTTTTTTCTATAATGTCGCCCGTTACCTCACCGATCTTAACCCGGTCGCCAATCTTAAAGGCCCGCATATAAGTAAGCACCAGTCCCGCAACGATATTGCCCAGTGCACCCGCAGAACCGAAGGTAAACAATACTCCGATGAACACCGATACGCCTTTGAATACGCCCGAATCAGATCCTGGGAGATATGGAAAGATAACAATAAGCATAAAAGCCAGGATCAGTACGCGCACAATTTGATAAGTAGGGTTGGCCCAGTCCTTATAAAAACCGGGGATGGTCAATTTGCCTCTTTCAATCTCTGTTTTTAAAAAACGTACAAATTTGATAACATAGCGGAAGACTACTAAAAGAACCAGTATCGTCATCAGGTTTGGAAAATAGTCCCAGACAGATGTGCCAATTTTTTTTAGCGGGCTAAGAATATACTTGAGCAGATTTTCTGAAAGGTCTCTGGTAAAAGGGAAAATTCCAAACAGCACAGGAAAAGCCAGATAGACCACCACCAGGATAACCAGATAGCGGATAACTCTTATCAGAACCTTCAATGCTCCAAGCTGCCTGGAAGGATCCAGGAGCTCATAGCTTTTTATCTTTATCCCTTTTCCCAAGCGGCTTTCAGAAGAGAGAAACCGTCCGGAAATCTTGGCAAAGAGTTTATTGATGAGATAGATTAGTCCTATAACGACTCCAATAACAAGAAAGGTCAGCAGTATTTCCCTCAACAGTACCTGCCAACTGTTGTCTGTGCGATATTTTTTCAGAGACACCGCTATCTTTTCACTGATTTCTTTTGCATAGGCATTACGATCTTTTCTTGCCCATAACGCATCCTGATCGGTAACCGAGAGGATAAGTGTTCCTCCATAAACTAGGTCTGTAGACTGTTCGGCGTTACTAAGCCGAAGTGAATCGGCCGAGAAGCCTGCAAGGTCGCCAATGCGCTCGAGCCTTTCTGAGATAGCTTTCGCCCGGTCCGCAGCGCTAAAGCTTCCCATACGTGCATAAATGTTGAATAGCGTATCGGCGGAAAGATGCACAGGGGTTGCTTTAATGATCCTCCGCAGGGAGTCTATCTGGGCGATCTGACGCGAAAGATGTACCGAATCCTTTTTACGCAGTAAGGAAAGTTCTTCCATCAACGTGTTTTTCTCTATTCGGTCTTTATCACCTAAGGTACTGACCCGACGTTCCAGCTCTGCACGCTTGAGCGAATCGGAAAGCCGCTCCGCAGATAGTTGACTAACCTTATCCAGTTCGCTGTTGAGTTTTTTGGTATTCAAGCTGTCGAACTTTTTACCAATACTGTCCTGCGGAGTCGTGTTCAGCTGGGCAGAGATGAGTAAGCTTATCGAAAGGGTAAAGATTTTGACCATATTCTACTTTGATATCACAATGTAACAAAATAAAGCCTTTTAAGCTAAAAAGGAGCTATTTTTGTTGCCCCAAAAGGCATTTAATTCATTTTTGCTACCTTTGTCAAAATCCCGTTCAATCCGGAAATATTTTAGCCCCCTCCCTTGCGGGAATCCCGGGGTATTATGGCCTTCCTTAAAAATCATCTGGCCGTCATCTTGTTTCACCTTAAAATGCCGCTATGCAGAAAAGACTACTTATTGTCTCTAACCGTTTGCCAATATCCATAGAAAAAAACAATGAGGGATACTCCTTCCGCCAGTCCTCGGGTGGCCTCATATCAGCTGTAGGAGCCTATCTTAAAGGTCAGGGGAGAGAGGTGTTTTCCGAAAAAGTATGGGCAGGTGTGCCGGACTGCGATGAAGATACCTGGAGCGTTGCCTCCCTCAACCATGGCGGGACCGATTATGATTTTCTGCCTGTTTTCCCAAGCACATCTGATTATGAAAATTATTACAACGGCTTTTCCAATTCGGTTTTATGGCCGCTTTTTCATTATTTTCCTTCACTGGCAGACTACCGGCCTGATTTTTTTAAGGCCTATGAGCTTGTGAACGAGCAGTTTGCCGAGAAATTATCCCCGCTCTTGCATGAAGGGGATACCGTCTGGATACACGATTATCATCTCATGCTCCTCCCTGGTCTTTTAAGGAAGAAAAATCGCGGTATAACCATTGCCTTTTTTCTCCATATCCCTTTCCCCTCAGCGGAACTCTTTAGGGTCATTCCCAGGGGATGGCAAAGGGCATTGTTGGAAGGTGTGCTGGGCGCCGACCTCATTGGCTTTCATACAGCTGAATATGTAAGCCATTTTCTAAAATCCCTCGAGCTTTCCATTGGACTTGAACAGGAGGATGATTACATCACCTACCAGCATCGGGAGATCAAAGCTGATGCTTTCCCTGTGAGCATTGATTTCAGTCTTTTTGATACTGCACATAGCCTAGGGAAGGTCAGCCTGGCCAGAGATAAATACCTTGCCATAAAAGGAGATAAGAAAATGATATTTTCAGTGGACAGGCTGGATTATACCAAGGGGATTTTTAACAGGCTACGTGCATTTGAGCATTTTCTGACTACAAATCCTTCCTATTTTGGAAAAATAGTTTTCATCATGGTTGTAGTACCATCCAGGCATTCGATTTTTCAATACTCGGATAGAAAGAAAAGGATCGATGAATTTATCGGCAGGCTTAATTCAACCATGGGGACCATTTCCTGGCAGCCTGTGATCTACCAATATGACCACCTCAGTTTTGAGGATTTGCTGGGTCTTTATACCGCATGCGATGTCGCACTGGTCACTCCGCTGCGCGATGGGATGAATCTGGTAGCCAAAGAATTTGTTGCCAGTAGGAACGATAAAATGGGGGTACTGATCTTAAGCGAGATGGCTGGTGCTGCATTCGAGCTCACCGAATCCCTGCTCATCAATCCCAATGATGTGCTGGAGATGGCAGAGATGATCCGCGTTGCACTGGAAATGGATCCGCTGGAGCAGGGGCGGCGTCTTTCGGTTATGCGCGAGCGGATAAGCAGGTATGATGTCAATGCTTGGGCATTGGACTTCTTTACCCAGTTGAATAGGGTCAAAGACCGGCAAAAAAAATTGGATATCCGTTTTATGGACGCCTTTTCAAAATCTGTATTGCTTAATGCCTATGCCGAAAGTGCTCATCGCCTTCTGCTACTGGATTATGACGGGACGCTGGTACCCTTTTCTTCACAGCCTGAGCACGCCTCTCCGGGCGAGCCGCTGTTGTCCCATCTTTCAGCCTTGTCTTCAGATCCAAGGGTGAGCCTATACATCATTAGCGGTAGGGACAGTGCTACCCTTGAAAAATGGCTCGGGCATTTGCCCATTGGGCTGATCGGGGAACATGGCGCTAAAGTAAAGGCGATTGGTGGGGCCTGGGCGGTTGCAATTGAAGACATGGCGGCCGGATGGAAAACAGAGATAAGGCCGGTTATGGAAGAAATGGTCTCCAGGACACCAGGAAGTTTTATTGAGGAAAAGGATTTCTCCCTGGCTTGGCATTACCGCAAAACAGAGGCCTCTCTTGGTCTCAAGCGGGCTGGTGAGCTCAGCGCAAGGCTACGGGAAGTCACGCCCGGACTTTCCCTGGACGTACTCGATGGCAACCGTGTTATCGAGGTGAGAAACCATGGAATCAACAAGGGCAGGGCCGTGGAGAATATCCTAAAAGAAAAACAAAACAGTTTTATCCTTTGTATAGGAGATGACCATACTGATGAGGATATGTTCCGTGTGCTTGCCGGCAAAAAGGGTGCCTTTACCATAAAGATAGGAAATCAGGCTTCCCTGGCGGATTATAATTTACATAGCCCTCATGTAGTATCGTCGCTTTTGGGTACCATTATCGATTTTCCTGATCATGATAATACTGTTCAATAGCAGAAATGCCCGGCGCAATATAAACAAATCAGTTATCATTGATAGTAAACCATAAAAATGCATTAGATTATGGAAAAACAGGATAAATTAACCAAGGAGTTCAGCTACATCAAAAAGGTGTGGATTGCTGTAGGGATTATAGCTTTGACAACATGCTTTTTATTAATTATGCAGGCAACTTTTAGTGTTCTGTTGTTAATATTCGCAGGAATATTACTAGCGGTATTTTTTAGAGGCTGCAGCGGAATACTCGAAAAATGGCTGGGCTGGAATGAAAAGGTTTGTACAGCAATAGCAATTTTTGTCGTTATATTGCTAACAGTTGGTTTTTTCTGGTTGGTCGGTGCACAGATTGAAACTCAGGTGTCAGAGCTTTCCGAGACACTGCCCAAAACCATAGAAAATTTAAAGGGCAGGTTGACCAATAGTGATATTGGCAATAAGGTTATGGAAAGAATTACCAGTGAGGAATCCAGCAAGAAGATTCAAGGTTTTGCTACTGGATTTTTCACTTCGACTTTTGGAGGATTTGGAGATATTTATGTAGTAATTTTCATTGGCCTTTTCATTACCGTATCCCCAAAAACATATATTGATGGCCTGGTCGAACTTGTTCCAGAACGGGGACAAGCTGAGACCAGAAGTCTAATCGATACCCTGGGCATTCAGCTTAGAAAATGGATTAAAGGAAAGCTGTTATCTATGCTGGTAGTATTCATTCTTACTGCTATAGGTCTTGCAATTCTTGGAATTCCACTATGGCTTGTACTTGCCTTGCTGGCTGGTATACTGAGCTTCATCCCAAATTTTGGACCCATTCTTGCCCTTTTACCTGCGGTGCTTGTAGGTCTTTTACAAAGTCCGCAAACTGCCCTTTGGATCACTGGATTATATATTCTGATTCAATTTATCGAAAGCAATTTTATCACAACAATCATACAACAAAAGATGGTTAATATCCCTCCGGCATTGATAATTTCTGCGCAGATGATGCTCGGTACTTTGACCGGTAGCTGGGGGCTCGTACTATCCACGCCACTGACCGTTGTGGTCATAATTTTAATCAAAAATCTATACATTAAAAAAAGAACTCCTGAAGGTTGATAATGTTTATTTAAAACGCTACATTACTCTGTGCTTCAGGTGTTTGCTGTGTTAGCTAACCTAGGGGAGGGTCTGGTAAAATGAAATTAAGTATGTTTTTTGCAGAGATCAGTTTAGATGAAGCAACCTAGGGCAGATTGGACAGGCTATTGGTGTAGCCTACCACCGGCTTAGAGCCGATAAATTAAATATAAAATTAGGAAAATGAAAGTAAAAGTTCTGGTCCAAAATACCCTCAAGTCAATAGATATCCTGTATTCGAAAACAGTTAGCAGCATTGCTTTTATCCCGGCAATTGTTGCCTTGGTGTTCTTATTTCTATCGGTATTCATGGTCCAGTTTGATTATTCCGAATCCGGAAAGGCCATTAAGTCAAATTCTCATTGGCTTACCCTTAAAGATGCAAGTACTGCCAGGAGCATTATCTCCACAATTACCGGCGGGATCATTTCGCTTACCGTATTCAGCTTCAGTATGGTGATGATACTTTTAAATCAGGCTGCCTCACAAATGAGTAACAGGATACTTGAAAAGCTTATCGGTAACCGCTTTCAGCAGATTGTTCTAGGCTTTTATATTGGCACTATCGTATATGCGCTATTCCTCCTCAGCACCATACGCGACATTGACTCGGGTGTATATGTGCCTGCCATCAGCACATATTTGCTAATCTCTTTTACGGTAATAGATATTTTCCTTTTCATATATTTCCTTCACTATGTTACCCAGTCGGTCAAATATGAAACCATAATCCATAAAATCTTCAACGATACACAGAAAAGTCTTGAAAGAAATTGTACCACCAGGGATGTTAAGGAGCCTTCCTTGCAACAATTATCAGGTACTGTTTTAAATGCCAGCAAGTCTGGAATCTATCAGGGCTTTATGGAAAAGCCACTGCTAGCATTATGCTCAAGAGAAAACCTTGTCATTCGAATTGAATGGCCAAGTGGTACAATGATCATAAAAAACACACCTTTTCTATCAGTGCTAAACAAGAATGAGGTTTCTAAAGACCTCCAGGAGGAAATTATTGGCTTTATCAATATTCATGGCGGACAAAATATCGATACCAATTATTATTACGGTTTCAGGCAGTTGATGGAAGTCGCAGTCAAAGCACTCAGTCCAGGTATCAATGATCCTGGAACAGCGATCTTAAGTCTGCAGGCACTCGGCCATCTGCTAAAAATTCGAAGTGAGCATTATCCACAACATGAAATCCTTGACCAGGATAAGGAAGCCAGGATCTTAGTCAAGGAAAGAACTTTGGAAGAGATTTTTGCGGATTGTATTTATCCTATTTGGGACTATGGAAAGCATGATAGGCTCGTTACAATGGAAATGCATCATATTCTTTTACTCCTTTCCACAAATACAAACATCCCGGTTTTTGATAAAATGCTTGACAAAGTAAAGCGATCAGAGATGTATCAGGATGTAAATTTGAACTTTAAGGGAAGCTGACCATCACCAGCAGAAAGGGAATATCATTTGAAAGTGTCCAGTATCTGCAGCGCCCATTACCTATACATCGTGTCACATAAGATTTTTTGCGAAATCCTTTAGGTAGATTTGGTTATTATTTATTCTTTTTGAGGCTAAGAGCTTCCGTGATAGGCGTTGCTGTCAGAACATGGAGTACGATGGAAATCAACATGGTAGCGGACGCGACTGCCCACAGCACATACTGATCATCGAATTTTACTTCACCGAAAGCCAGTTAATATATATACCCCATACCACGAATTCCAAAAAAACTAATTGCAAGTTTTTCCTTTATTACTATCGTTATCGCTCGCAGTCTGCCGGCAGATACTAGCGGGGTAACATCATTTGCTCTGTTTGGTTTCAATTATTTCGCCGGGCTTGAAAGATCAGTCTAATTACTCCGCTCTCAAATTTTGCTGCACGTCCATATACGACACACCTCCCTTTATTCCAAAATCAAGCGTTCTGATCGGAAAGGGGATCATGATATTATTCGCATCATATGCTTTTTTGATTCTGATGATACATTGGCTCTGAACCTCTAAAAAATTAACGTTTTCATGGATATTGATCCACAGCCTGATCACATAATTAATAGAGCTGTCACCAAACTCTGTATAGAACATCGTTACTTCTTCCTCTTCAACCAGCCCTTCAATATCCTTCACCGCTTCAATGGTTATTGTTTTAACGCGCTCAAGATCCTCACCATAGGAGATTCCTACTTTTAGGTCTACCCGCCTTTTGCCCAACAGGGTGTAGTTTTCTATTGGGTTCTGAAAAACGTCTTTGTTTGGAATGATCACCATTTGGCCCTGGTAGGTTCTAATGACCGTATCCCTTAGGTTAATTTCTTCAACCTTTCCCATATAATCCTTTATCTTAACAATGTCTCCAACATATAGGGGTTTTCTCACTGAAAGAAAAATGCCTGAAATAAAATTTGAGGCAATATCCTGAAAAGCAAATGCAAGGGCAAGTCCAATAATTCCCGCCCCGGCTAAAATGGAGGTTACCGCCTTATCTAACTGCAAAACGCTCAGGGCCACGAAGATTACAATCCCAAGCAAGAAAATATAAATCAGAGAGCTAAACAGGTTGTCCAAAGCCTCATTTAAAATAAAACGTCTTAAAAGCTTTCTCAAAAGGTTCCGCAGGCGCTTTGCGGCATAGAATCCTAAGACCAGGATAAATGCTGCAAGGGCTATGTTTGGTAAAATTCTGATGAACTCTTTGGCCCAGAGGCTGAGTTTATCCAAAATTAATTCATAAGCGTGTTCGATATTCATAAGTCTGTTGTTACATGATAAGTCTAACCCCACCGAGTTCGGAGACATGGTATGGGAATTTATTTCCGGGAGCTCCTATAAACATAAAATTCTTTGGTATTCCCCATTCCTGAGATAACCGCTCGATAAGTTCGGGACCAAATTGTCCCTCTATCTCCACAAAATCGATATCAATATCTGGATAGGCACGGTCTAATACCAGGATATCTGACCTGAGGTTTTCATTATCGCTATCGCTATTGGTGATATGCACGATCTTCAATTTCTTTGTCGCCTCATTTTCCTCTACATAGATCATAACCCTGTTCAGTACTGCGACGTTATCTCCCCGGGTAAAAAACACCAATTCCTGTGAGTTAATCTTTATAAGTGCCCGGTGAAGCCTGATATTATCCAGCACCAGCCTTTTATAAGATTTGTCCAGATGGCGCATCGAATATAGTGTCCACTTGATAATCTGGGACCTTTTTAGCATTACAATGATGAACAGCATTGCCGGAATCAGGTATTGCAGAAATACATAAAATGCATGGGCATTCAGCAGCAGATTGCCAAAGAAAGCCGCAAGGATAAAAGATATCGCTACAATTACCGATAGTATTGTAGCCCTTTCAGGACGAGGAAGCCGGTTCCTTTTTATTTTCAACATCAGGTTGCCAATACCAAAAAGTGCCATCACCAGGAGGAAGGAAAAGGTGTAAACTCCTGCGAGATTGACCAGATTGCCCCGAGTAACCAATAGTATAGAAAGGCAAAGGATAAAAAAGCCAATCACAATCCGGTAGTTTACCCCCCTGCGGTTCTTCACCAGGAAGAAGTTGGGAAGGATTCTATCCAGTGCTATACGTTCGGCTAGTCCGGTAACGCCCACATAGGAGGTCAAAACTGCTCCGCTTAGGACCAAAACAGCATCAATAGAAATCAGGTAAGCCAGCCATTTACCGCCCGCGGTCTCTCCGATAAAAGAAAGGAGTGACTCTTTATGGTCATCAATACCGGCAAGGGGAATAATGCTCAGCGCCAGTAGCGCAATGGCAGGGTTAAAAAAACTTACCACCCTCCACATGTTTCTTAGTGTTTTCGGAAAAACGCCCGGCTTTTGTTCCTCAACAAAGTTCGCAGAACTTTCAAATCCCGATATGCCAAGCATGGCAGCGGAAAAGCCAAAGAATAATGCAGCCATGATGCCGCCTGAACGGACAGGAAGTTGCCAGTTTTGCTCAAATACCGCTACGCCATGATTGATTACAAACCAGCCCCCTGCCAGAATCAGCAAGGTGAGGGAAGCAATGTGAGTGATAAATATTATAACAGCCACAACTGCGGATTCGCCGATTCCTATAATGGCCAGCATCATAAAAATTAACAGCAGAAGTATCGTCGCCGGAATTAAGGGAAGCACATGAACAATATCCCTGAAATAGTGCATACCTTCATATGCCGAGATTACTGCAGTAGCCATGTAAGACAAAATTGTCAGACATGCAGCGAAAGAAGCGGTAGATTTAGAGGTTGTATTAAGCAGTACATTGTACGCGCCACCGTTTAAAGGAAGCGCACCCACAACCTCACCATATATTTTTCTGAAAAGATAAAGCACCAGCCCCACAACGATCAGCGAGATCCAGGCATATTGACCAGCGAATGAAATGGTCAGCGCGGCGACATACAGACAGGAAGAGCTGATATCATTACCACAGATAGCAGTTGCTTGAAGCTCACTCAATTTAAATGAAGGTTTGTGTAAAGATGTGTCCATCAATCTATTGTTTAAACTAAGTTCATTAATTCATTTTGTCTGATCCCTGCATTATAAATATCTTGAATCAAATTTCTTGGCACCTCAATCCAAATTAGGATTAGGCATGTTATATTTAATTGAAAGGGTACCAAGACGCTTGTCCAAGCCTAATATCGGCGTAGTAATGATTATGGTTCTGCCACCTTGAGTATACATCTTGGTGCTATCGGATTTTAGGAAAGCGCTGTTGTAAAAGGTAGAGTATGGTTTCCCCTCCTCCTTTTTATCTGTAGAAAGCAGAATAACATTCCGTTGATCAACAATGGAGATTTCTTCAAAGTTCTTTTCCTTTACCATCTGGTTCATGTAAACATTGATATCCTGCCTGTTTCCTGAAATCATTTTATCCCGGATTGCCCAGGCAAGGGGTTTGGATAATAATATTAGTTGCGACTTTAAGCCAGAATCCATCTGCATGGAAACTTTTCTTTTGAGGGTTTTACTGGCCATTTCGCTTTCAGATCTGACCCTCCCTAATTCGACTGCTTTCCATATCCAAAGACCGGAGAGCAGAGCCAGAGCGATGACAATCACAATAAGAAAGCTCTTCCTGGACACCATTGGTACGCTTTGATGGGATAACTCTTGCTGATCAGTTGGTCTGGTTTTTTCCATAATGTAATATTTTGAATGGTAGGTTTGATAAAGACTTTTATTTTTTTAACTGTTATTCCTTGCAACACGAATCAGGCCAAAACGAAATTAACCTTAAGAAGGATACAATTCTTCGGGCATTTAAACGCTTAGGCATTTAACCGGGCATGTTGGGATTGTAGCTCATTTACCGTCAGTGCGAATTTCTGCAGACTCACAGGTTTGAGCAGGAATCGGTCAGCGTTTACAGAAAAGGCCTCCAGCGCACATTCGGGGTGTCCGGTCACAAACACGATAAAGCAAACATGCTCCCGTAACATACGTGCAATGTCAAGTCCGGAAATATCCATATCAATATCAAGAAATAAGAAGTCTACCCCTTTTCGATCTTTGATCTCTTTTATTGCAGCTGCCGGATTCGAAAAGGTTGCGTGAACTGATAACTCAGGCAGGGCATATACATATTCCTTCAAAAGCTGAATGCAATTTATATCATCATCAATGATTACACACTTATATTTGGATTCTGGTCTCATCATTTAATCACGGGTTTAACTTTATATTTTTCCTGGCTATTTGTTTTATTGGTATCGCGAACATGGGGATTACATGTCTTCACTCTGTTGCTTCTATAGGCTCAATGGAAGAAAAAGGGCCAGAAATATTATCCGGCCCAATTCCAGACAACAATGCTTTATTCACGGGAGTCGTAGCTAATCTATTCCAGTTTACGAGCCGTTTTTTTGTTAATTGTAAGTTCTAGAGTACTTTCAGGCTTAAAATTAAACACTACCCGATAATTAGTATATGAACAGTTTATGTAAAATTTAAAATGAGCTAATAAGACTTTTAGTTATCCTTGGTGCATTAATCACACTCAAATATTGTTAAAAGTCCATAGGATGAGTAAACCAATTAGCGTATCGTTAAAAAAAAAATGATAGGTAGGTGGATCTTGAAATTAGAAAGAAGCAAGTCTATGCATAAATAGCACAACGGCGGTGATTACATTAGGCGTATGATAATTTATAATAGGGTCGCGGAATTGATTAGCTAACTTGTAAACAACGGTTTCTGCTGCTTTAAACTCGATATAGGAATCTCCACCCATTTGGAATTTCTTCCTGTATTTGGATTGCCTGCCCTCAGGGTTAGAAAAGAGACCGCCCTTTATATTTACCGGAGTGATGTTAGCGATCTTATTAAGATCCTTTTCGAAGGAGGTAATTTTAGGGCATGACTTGAATGCAATTATCCTTGCTTTTGATGAATGAGAAAAAAAAACAAGTAAACAGGCAAAAGCGATTCCCATAAATAATGGCAAATACTTTTTTATACCTGTCCCGATATCGTTTTTCCTCATCAATTGAAGTAGTGATTGTCAATATACAAAAAATTAATTTAAAAAAAAACCTCTTAGCAACAGAAACTATTCAGCACGGATGCACCGAGAGTGGAGACATCCGATTTTCGACAAATAGATTTAATGGTATGGGGCTATTTTACGCTTAGTTTTAGCAGGCATTGGTATGGTTTGTTATTTTTTCAGTCATCTTTTTTCACGGTTTTTGAAAACCCTATCTCCGAACAGATCGATAACTAATTTCTCTAATCTTAGGCAGCATCAATTACTACTATAAATTGTCTTTAGAGAATCTACTTTTAACCGGCTTTTAAGCCAGGAATGGATCTTCATCTGATTGCTGGCACTGGGCGCTTTGGATACCTCGGCACTGAAAAGGGTGAGGGTGTCTTTGCGTTGGGTATCCAGCCTGCTTATCACAGTATTGGAAAGTGAATAGCTTTTGATCTCCGGAAACAGGGCAATAAGCTCAGATCTAATCTCGGGCAGGGGCTGGGCAAGCTTATCGGGCTTTACCGAGCTACCGGACTGGTTCTCTTTTTTGAAGACGTCTTCCATTATACTGGCCTTAATCTGCGAAAAATCAATTTCCTGCCTGGCATTAAGCCCCTGCCTTATCTGCAAAGTAGTTCCTTCCAACTTATATTTCTTTAGATTACCTTTTATGGAGTTTACTTTACTCTGGGGAAGTTCGTCCCCGATCAACAACAAGTCGATCTCTTTTTCTCCTTTAACGTAACGAAGGTTCCGGTTGATCACCTGGGTAGTTTTGAAGTTGAACTGCTCACGAATGAACTTCTGTGCATTGTTTTCAAAAATACTTTTCTGCACAATACCGTAGGCAAGGTATATACTGGGGATGACGGTGACGAGTACGCTGATAAGAATATATCTAGAGACCCTTTTTTCCACTCCCGGATCCTCGAAATGTTTTTTGTCAAATTTTAAAAATCTTACGATAAGATAGGTCGAGATACAGATAAATAGACTATTGATGAAGAACAAATATAGAGCGCCAAAGAAAAAAGGCCAGTTGCCCATAGCCAATCCGTAACCTGCCGTACAAAGCGGTGGCATTAGTGCCGTCGCAATGGCTACGCCTGGGATAACGTTACTCTTGTCCCTCCTGGTGGCGGCAATGATGCCCGCGAGCCCGCCGGTGAAAGCGATAAATACATCCCATATGGATGGAGTGGTTCTGGCGAGAAGTTCGCTCTGTGCTTCGTGAAGTGGGGTGATGTAGAAATATATGGTTGAGGTGACTATACTGATAAAAGTAGCAATCAGCAGGTTTCTCCCGCCTTTTTTAACGAGTTCGAAATCATTTGTACCAATACCCAGGCCTATCCCCATGATAGGCCCCATTAGTGGAGAGATCAGCATGGCACCGATAATCACTGCTGTGGAGTTCACATTCAGCCCTACGGATGCGATAATGATTGCAAAAATGAGCGTCCAAAGTGGGCCGCCAACAAATATAGAATTTTTGGAAATGGAATTTACCACCTCACTTTCATTGGCCTTATCAATTTGCAGATTGAAACGATTTTCAATAAAGGCTTTTAGTGCACCCCTCACATCATCTGTTTTCTTTTCCATGTGGCTGTTTTATATATTAACTAACTTGTTTTACCTGCCTCTTTTTCCCCTAATGCGCTTTAGCACGACCGTCCCCAAGACTCCAGCAATTATCGAGGCGATTAAGATTCCGTATTTGGCCTGAACGATAAATGCAGGATTTTTGAACGCGAGCCCACTAATGAAAAGCGACATCGTAAATCCTATTCCCGCAAGTAAAGCAACACCTGCGATATGCTTCCAGTTTGCCCCCTCGGGTAAATTTGAAATACGGAATCTAACCATAACCCAGCAAAACAGCAAGATTCCGGTAAACTTTCCAATGATCAGGCCTGCAGCAACGCCTATCGAAACAGGGTTAATAAGCGAACTAAAAAAATCCGAGGTGATCACTATGCCGGCATTTGCCAGCGCGAAAAGGGGCATTATCCCAAACGCCACCCAGGGGTGTAGTGCATGCTCAATGGTTTGCAAAGGTGTTTCAGCTGCCATGCTCAACGTTTTTACTTTTTGAATAGTCTTGTTCTGCAATGGCGTTATCAGCGTTCCCCTCTCGGGGATGTCGGCCTCAAAATCGTAAGAAAGTTTTCTTAAGTTACTCGAATAGATCTGCTCATCAATTCGGGTAACGGCCGGGATGGTGAAAGCAACCAATACCCCAGCAATGGTAGCATGCACGCCGGAGAGTAAAAAGCCGATCCACACGCATATGCCAAGCAAGAGATAGAATATTGTACTTCTGATTCCCATCCGGTTTCCCACCATCAGCAATATCAGAAAGCCGGCACCTACGGCCAGTGGTACAAAATTGATCTGGTCTGTATAGAAAAAAGCAATCACCAACACTGCGCCCAGATCATCGGCAACGGCAAGTGCAGAAAGGAAGATTTTAACCGAAACGGGGATGTGTTTGCTGGCCATGGAAAGAAGGGCCAGCGCAAAGGCGATGTCGGTTGCCATAGGAATTCCCCATCCGTGGTCGGCGTTTGTACCTTTATTGATTAAAAAATATATCACTGCCGGAACCAGCATTCCACCCAATGCCGCACTCATCGGAAGAGACGCCTTTTGAAGCGAGGAGAGTTCTCCTTCCATGAATTCGCGCTTAAGTTCAAGACCTATTACGAAAAAGAAAATAGCCATAAGTCCATCATTTATCCAAATATGAAGCGGATGACTGAGTAGAAATTTATCAAATCCTATAGTAAAATTGATATGCCAGAGGTGTTCATAAAATTCATGGAAGGGTGAATTTGCCCATAAAATAGCAATCACTACACTGATAAGCAGCACTATCCCACTGGTATATTCCAAATGTATGAAGCGGCTCACCGGAGCCATAATCTTCTCAATTGTTGTTTTTTCCATATTCCACAAAATTCCAAATATACATTTTTAAAAAACTATCCGTTTTATTGCACAAACCAATTTATTTGATCCCTTTGCGCCAATTTTCAATTGACTATAAGTGACTTAAAAATAAGGTGTTATAAATATATTATTATTGGCTATATGGGGTCAATTGAGAGTGGTTCATCCAGGTTATCAAAAGATTGAGTTTTAAACGATTTGGCCATTCAGTCACTCCAGGTTTGTTGGATTAACCTAATGCAAATCGTTAAGATCCGCTTTCAGCCGAATTTTGAGATGATAAACCAGTTCACTATTTTATTAGCGGTTAACACTTTAACGCTTATGATGCTCAAGACTGCTTTTCGCAACATAAAAAGCTAAAAAAAAATCATTATCCATAACTGGTTCTCACCCGAAGGACCTTATCGAAATTTCAAAAATACCAAGTTTTAAGTATTGATTTACAGTGTTTTATTGATTATATTAGTTTCACTCAATTTAATCAAACGCTCTCAAGAATGAAAAGAACAAAAACTAGCGTTGACTTCATCGATAAAACTGTGATAAAAGTGGGTTATATCATTCCATGTTGCACTGAACTAAAGAATGACAGCATAGCTTGTTTTCTGCAATGCCTTCAGGTAATCTTAAAATCTACCTCGATCAGTTGTCTCTTGGACTTAGAGTTCAATCAGTGTGTAGTCATTCGTTTAAATGTATCCGGCCTACTAAGTACATATTGACTCAGTAACCTACTGTTTCTAGCTTTGCGTCGATGAATACTGAAGAAAAACGCATTTCAAT
Organism: Pedobacter jamesrossensis; assembly: GCF_042650905.1. Classification (NCBI taxonomy): domain Bacteria; kingdom Pseudomonadati; phylum Bacteroidota; class Sphingobacteriia; order Sphingobacteriales; family Sphingobacteriaceae; genus Pedobacter; species Pedobacter jamesrossensis. The sequence continues at coordinate 40,814 of NZ_JBHSBY010000135.1, forward strand.
GACTTCGATGATCAAAGACTGGCGCGGCAGCTAAGTTATCATGTTAAACTTTTTCTTTGTTCCACGCCGATATATATGCTAACAATGGACAAAGGCTTTGTCCATATTCCGTGAGTGCATACTCTACTTTCGGTGGAACTTCCTTGTATTGTTTCCTGCTAATCAAGCCATCGGCTTCAAGTTCTCGCAATTGCTCAGTTAACACTTTTCTCGATATAGTATCGACATACTCCTTCTTTTGATGTTCGCGACTTTCAATGTACTTTACTATCGCCTCTTCTGTTATTCCTAAAAGATTTTCTATTCCAATCTCGAATAGATATTCAATAAAGTTGCTTATTGTTTTCTTGTAACGTGGCAGCGTTTTCTTCTCGCTTATTCGTTGGGATATCAGGAAATCAAGGTATTGATTCGCAGCTTTCCCAATATCACCCCTTAACGGGTATGGTACCGCATGGTGTATTCTTCCACCAAGATTGTCATTCAGCAACACATTGGTTAGCAACTCAATACTTTTAATAAGGTCGCGATGGCGGAATGTAACACCGTAACCATCATGGCACGTCAGCATATATTCATTGCCGACGTTTTCGTCATAGTCAACCAAACCTTTTGAATTCATGAATTCAAGAATTCCCTTCTTCCATAACCAATTATAGATATAGATCCGGCTACTTGAATATCTCGCTTCTTTTAAAAGGTGATTGGCACGTTCAATAAGATTTTGAATTTTCATAACTTTTAATTTTAATGTAGATTTTGTAATATGCCACACTAAAGTTATGGAAAGTGATTATGTATATATTATTCTTAAAAGGCTGATAATTAATTGATTTTTTTATAATCTGGAGAACTTATTATCATAACGATATTGTTGTCATAGCCTTTTTTATGGAAAGCTTTCCGTAAAAAAGGAGAAAGTCTAAGAAAAAAAAGGTAAAATTGTCATGCCGTCAGCTATGACAGGCCAAATCCCCGAGGGGGGTCAGTATCATGCATTACTGGGGTCAATATCACGGTTCTTCGTCACTTTTGGTGAAGATTTATGTGTTAACAATTAGAAACTGCCCTGATTCACAAAAAAAAGAGTATTTAGTTTGCACCGCCATTTCGGATTGGTTCAAGGTTTATGGTTTTCAACAAAAGTGACGAAGAACCAGTTTGGAGCGAAATGAGGTTTCAGCTTATTTCCGGATTCAGCGGACAGTAATGCCGAAACATGCACTAAGCACTAAATTGCTGCTTTCTTGTTGATATGTTTTAAATATTTTTTTGCGGCTTCGATTTTTTCCGGGAATAGTATCACACCTTTGAGTTGTGATAACACCAAAGCCATTACTGCAGACTCTGGTATCTTTACCAGATTATCTGTTTTTATGTTCTTTGTTTTCATATTACAAAGTTAGTGTTTTTTTCATTACTAATACTGTATCATACTTTTTATCTTTTTCAAAAGGTTCAACTGTATCTTGATTTCCACCTAAAAAAGTATAACCTTTTTCAAGTTCATCATAGTTAGTATTTACATACCTGGTGTAAACACTAATTCTTCTGTTTTGGTTTCTACACTCCCCATCTTTACAATTCTTTTTACAATCAGGCAGACAATTCGCTATAAAATCTTCTCCGCTATCGCTTCCCCTAACCATGAGTGCATAATCCGGATATTCTTCAAAAAAAAGTGGAATAGTATTTAACACAGTATTGAGCACATCGTATACGTCGCCATTTTCTGTATTCGCATTATCATTAATTTTACGAGTTACTGGATTGTAATCTCCGAAACCCAAGTTGAAGGTTTTCGTATCATGGTATAAGCCTACATAGTCATAAGCAATTACTTTGATCACATCTTGAGCACCCCGACTAACAAATGCAAACCTAATTTTTAGTCTAGATTTGTCCATTGTTACCTCATACCCTGGTTTTGCCATAATTTCGCGTTAATTTTCGGCGAATATAACAAAATTGCAGCTGATAAACTGTTGTTAGAACTAGGAATAGGCGTCCAGGTAAACCGATCCTTGTACAGGATGATAAAGTGACAAGCATTACGTAATAAAAATAGATTTAGTGGTAAGCTGTATATTTAGGATTGGTTCAAGGTTTATGGTTTTCACCAAAAGTGACGAAGAACCAATATCACCATAATATCCAGATAAATAGAATGATCGCAAAAAATCTTTTATTGGATACTTATTTCTCCGCTTATAAAGCTAATTATATATCTGCGAAAAATCATGGAGAAGGCTATCTGCACCAACAGGAAGAGTTTGTATTAAATGAACCAGTGGCAAACTATAGGCGGGTTATTATTAACACAGAAGAAGATATCTTTGTGCGTAACGGACTCTTCAAAAGGCTCATTCCTAAACTCTACGGTAATCAATGTAGTATTACGAGCATGCAGCTCAGTAGCACATTTGGCCACAGCTTTGTTGACGCTTGCCATATTCGTACCTTTCAACGTCAGTCATAATGACAAAGTCACAAATGGTATCGCTTTATGTCCAAATTTGCATCGTGCTTTTGATCGTGGACTCGTTAGCATCTCAAGGATTAAAGATATTGTTCAGTGTATCCATGCAGAGTAGCCGGCCATCCAGATTGCTCTCAAGGTCTAGGATTATTTTTAAACCTTCTGGCAATAGGAATATTCGCGAATTGAAAATCTTTTAAATTGAACGCTGGAGATAGGATTGTGAAATACCCAATATATGCTGCCTAATTCAAGCATTCCTGGTTTAGTTGTTATCAAAGATGTCGTTATAGATTTTTTCCATTTCCGCAAACTCTTCCTCAGTGATTTCCTCAAAATTTTTCTTCCTGCGTTTTGGGAAAACACCCTTATTTTGATGTAAGAAGATGATAACTTCGTTTAATCTTCTATCAGGCATGTCTATTAGGTTTTGCAGTTCCCGCTTTAACTCATCATACCGTTCTAAAAAATGAAGTTCTTCAGATAGGTCCTGCTTAATTGTCGCTTGTATAGTAGTAGCGAGATAAGCACATTGTTGAGTTAGATCAGGGTATCGAAAATACGCATTGACTTCCTTGGGATTAGTGATTATTATTTCTCCTCTTTCGTCCCGTTTGAACTTTATTCTCTGCATTAAAGGTTTGGAATAATTCTCTAACGCTGCATCATAATCTCTCATATTGTTGACCATATGCGCAGATACAGGTATGATTAACCCATGCTCCGAAAGTCCATCACGGGTCAGCATATCATGAATTAAAAACCTATGGATTCTTCCGTTTCCATCCTCAAATGGATGAATAAATACAAACCCAAACGCGATGATAGCCGCCCTCACTACAGCAGGCTCACCAGTTGTTTTTTCTTCCAACTCAATTAGACCCTCCATCATAGATTTAACCATATCAGGCGGAGGACATATATAATGATAAATTTCCTCCATGCGATAGTTGGTTTGCCCAACAAAGTTCTGAAAATTTCGGAAACCTTTCTGAGCATAGCGTTGATCGACAATGGCATTTTGCAATTCAGTTAGGCTTTTGACATCAAGCACTTCAGCGCTCGGAGCAGTTCCAGCTTTATACAAAATGGCTATAAAGCGGTCGATTCTTTCAGGCGACGGCTTTTCACTCTCTATTTCGTATGAGGACTTGGTTTCTTTCCTATATAAATATTGGGTTGCCCTTTTAAAGACTTCAGGGGAAAACTCTTCTTTTAATTCTTCAATCTCTGCTCTATAATCAATATCTAAGACATCCTCTATGGCCTTTGTACGACGGACAATCGGGCAGAATTTTCGCCCTCCTAAGAGGTTATCATTAATTCTCCATCTGCTATTCTTGATCTGCTTTCCTGTAACATACTGTTCTTCATCCAATAAATTCACGTAGTTGCCGCTGGGTTCAGTAGTAAGATCAAGTTGCTTACCAGTCAACCATTCATAAAGAAACCCCAGCTTCCTGCTGTATTTACCTGAAGGGCTAGCAGAAATAAACTTATTTAGTTCTTTTCGATCTGCACTTGCAAATACCGCACTTAGGAAATCAAGATTAACATCTTCATATTTTAGAAGGAACTCTAGATGGTTCGGTACCGTATTGCCCCCAGAAGCGTATTTCGGCCCAAACTGCTGATCTAGAGTACCATCAGCTGCCATCTCTATCTTATTTTGAGTCCCGATAAAAGACCGTTTTGTTACTCCGTACCCTTCTAGATTCAAATGTTCTTTTAACCATTCACTACCTACTTTGTTCTTTGCCATTTTTTTCAGTAAAACGTATATTATTTCAGTAAATTTAATAAAATACCAATATAAACCAGTAAAACAATTAAAAAATCAATAAAATTAGTATGAAAGAGCTTCCATTAAGTAAAACAAATCTAGTGTTTGTAAAACGAATAAAATCAATTAGCTATTGAGTAAAACTGATTACAAGGGGTCAAATGAATTGGTTTATGCACAATATGCATATGCATCAACATATACTCGTTGTTGATGTTTTGTAACGGTTTTGTTGCTATTTATTCTCTCATCTTTTTAGATTAATGCGGATTTTAGCGCCGATATATTTAGGTTATTAAATTTGAAGGGTTTGAAAGTTAAGCAGGTACCAAATTGCTCTATAATTGGAGTTGTTTTGCTGTACTTGTGTATCTCTTTGGGCAATATCTTTTTTTTATCCAATCTATCCCTTTTAGAGTCAGCCAGGGGAATAAAATCAGCCTCCCAGTACAGTGGTAGCTTTTCTCCGCTTGGAAAGGATTCAAAAATTACCAGACAATTTAAGTGTATCCTTGATGAACGCAAGAAAACCGTGATTCCTGTTTTGGAAGCTTTTCTTATCGGCATCATCTTATTTTTAGGGCTTTCACTTTTAGCCTCCAACCTAAACAGGTATTTTCTTGAGATCAGATACAGGATTGCCGGATCAGTCCCAATTTATATTTCCAACCAGGTCTTTCGGATCTGAGATTTATCTCCAAATTTCTTTTCTGACAGGTCCTTCATATGATGAAGTGACGACGGCCGGTTAATCACCGAGTTTCCTGTCCTAAACGTCCGTCAAATCTTTTTCCTTAAATTTTAATTTAAAGACATGATCCGTATTAAACAGATTTTCTGTTTGTTCCCACTTTTATATATGGGGCTGGAAAGCCATGCCCAAACCGCTCCAAAACCCGTCGGGATCGTCGATCTAATCGATCAGGTGACCGCTTTTTCACCTTCACTGGCCGCTGATTCAGCAGAAGTGGAGATCCGTGCTGCTCAGTTAAAAGAGACCGCGGCGAATGCCCTTCCAAACCTGAAACTTAATTATCAGGCAGATCTGGGCTCAAACAATAACGTGGCAGGACCTTATATGGCCTTTGGTATAGTTCCCTCCAATTCCAGGGGCGTTAGAACTGAAAGCACTACGAAAGCTGCACTTACTAACCTTGGCATTGTCTCCCTTGATTGGGAGGTCTATAATTTTGGTGCCTACAAGGCCCAGAATGCAGTAGCCAAATCAGAACTTATAGCAGAGCGCTCCAGGTTTGCCCAGCGCCGATACCAGACCAGGGCCGTCGCCATTGATGATTACTTGAGCCTACTAAAGCTTCAGGATATGCTATCTATTCAAGCAAGCAATATCAGTCGCAATGAGCAGATCAACCGTTCGATTTTATCCCTTGCCAGAAGCGGTGTACGTCCAGGTGTGGATACCAGTATCGCAGGAGCCGAACTCTCCAAATCAAGGCTGAATTATATTGAAATGGACAATACCTATAAACAGGTTCAGCTCGACATTGCAGCAATCAGCGGGCTAGAACCAAAAAGTATTGTTGCAGATAGTACGATCCTCGACCGATTAAAATCGCTCGAGGTAAACCTATCGGTAAAGTTGACGGACAGTTCAAGCCATCCGTTGCTTGATTTCTACAAAAGCAATTACCTAAGCAGTGTTGAGAAGGAAAATTTGGTTAGAAAAGCCTATAATCCGAAGATAAGTCTTCAAGCTGCGGCATGGTCAAGGGGATCAAGCATTGATGCCAATGACAATTTCAACAGTCTATCCAGTGGTCTGGAATGGCAACGGGAAAATTACCTCCTGGGTGTAGGTGTTAGTTATAACCTCTTTGATCTGCGCAGGCGTCAGTTGAAGCTCAGGACCCAAAAGGCCAGTAGCAATTTTTACTTAAAGGAACTACAGCAGGAAAGGTTAATGTTATCAAATGCCGCCCTTCAGGCAGGCCTTGAAATCAGTACTGCGCATAAAAGACTCGATGAAATACCAAATCAGCTAAAGGCAGCGGCCGCAGGGTATCGCCAGAAGCTCTCCCTTTACAAGAACGGGCTGACAGACATCATTGAGCTCAATGCAGCCTTGAACATCCTTTACCGTGCAGAAACCGATTTTGTGAATGCAAAGTACCTGTACATTCGGGCTCTTTTTCAAAAGGCTATTGCCACCAATCAAGTAGATTCACTGTTAAACGCATTAAAATAATAAAGATATGTCAATGGTTACCTCGGCCTTGAAAAAGCCGATTACAACAGTGGTGATCACCGCGAGTTTACTGCTCTTTGCAGTGCTCAGTGCGCTGAAGATCCCAATAGATATTTTTCCCCAACTTAATTCTCCAACTATATATGTTATCGAATCCTATGGGGGCATGTCTCCACAGCAGATGGAGGGTTTCTTCTCTACCCGTTTGCAGGATCAGTTCCTTTACGTAAACGGTGTAAAGAATATCACTGCCAAGAACATTCAGGGACTCACCATGCTCAAGCTGAGTTTTTATGAGAGCACCAACATGGCCGAGGCATCTGCACAGGTTGCCCTCCAGGTAAACCGGGCCATGAAGTTCTTTCCACCCGGAGCACTGCCTCCGCAGGTAGTCCGCTTTGATGCCTCTTCACTGCCCGTCGGCCAGCTTGTGCTCTCGGCCAAATCTCGCAGCCTGAAGGAAATCTATGATATGGCGGCAACGCGTATCCGACCCATGTTTTCCTCGGTTGCCGGACTTTCGGCGCCACCACCATTCGGTGCCAATTCCCGCTCGATTACCATTAGTGTAGATCCAAGCAAATTAAGGAGTTATAATCTGACTCCGGACGAGGTGGTAGGGGCTTTATCCAAGTTCAATGTCATGTCTCCTTCGGGAAATCTAAGATTGGACAATACGATGATGGTAACCTCCATGAACTCGCTGATAAAGACTGTAGATGAATTCAACAATATTCCCATAGCCACAAAAAACGGCGTTTCGATATTGGTTAGAGATGTGGCGAGAGTTGCAGATGCAGCAGATGTTACGGTCGATTATGCACTGATCAACGGAAAACGGTCGGTTTATATACCGGTTGTAAAAACTGCAGACGCATCAACCTGGTCGGTGGTTAAATCCTTGAAGGCCAAAATTCCGGAAATGCAGAGTCTCTTGCCGGACGATGTCCACATCTCCTATGAATTTGACCAGTCTGTGGCCGTTATCAACTCGGTAAAAAGTCTGATCACTGAAGGTGGTTTGGGGGCACTATTAACAGGTCTTATGGTATTGTTGTTCCTGCGTGACCTTCGAAGCAGTCTTATCGTGGTGATTACCATTCCAGTATCGATTTTAATCGGCGTTCTTTTACTGGGCATGTTTGGTCAAACCATTAATATTATGACCTTGAGCGGTTTGGCACTTGCAATTGGGATTCTGGTCGATCAGGCAACGGTTACGATTGAAAATATCCACCAGCACTTGGAAATGGGAAAACCCAAACGCGAAGCCATTTACGATGCCTGTGAAGAAATTGCATTCCCGCTGCTGCTCATCCTGCTGTGTATATTGGCCGTTTTTGCGCCATCTTTTATGATGAACGGGATACCAAAGGCGATGTTTTTGCCACTATCCCTGTCCATTGGCTTTACCATGATTGTCTCCTTTATTGTGGCTCAGACCCTGGTTCCAATTCTATCCAACTGGATGATCAAGGAAGAACGTTATCAGCACTATGACCATGGTAAGATCCATGCCCATGCAGGGGAAGCCTTGGACGAAAGGGAAGGAGAGCAGGTAGAGAAGCATCTGCAAAATGAAAAGGATGAACCAGAGAAAAACGATTTCTTTGAACGGGTCAAAGTGAGATTTATGGCGATCATCGAGCGGTGGATGCCGATGAAAAAGGGAATTGTCGGAATTTATCTTTTTGCCGTTATTATCCTTGCCGGACTGGGCTTTGTGTTTATTGGAAAGGATATGATGCCAAAGCTCAATAACGGGCAGTTCCAGATCCGCATCAAAGCGCCGGACGGTACCAGGTTAGAGCGCACCGAAGAGAAATTTAAGCAGGTACTCTCCATCATCAATCAAACAGTAGATAACCATGTCGCAGTTAGTTCTGGATACGTTGGGCTCATTCCAAGCAGTTACGGAACCAGTAACTTATATATCTTCAATACCGGTACCCACGAGGCCGTGTTACAGGTGAACCTTGATGAAGATTACAAGGTAAATATGGATGAGCTGAAAGATGCGCTGAGAAAGAACATCGCTTATAAACTTCCTGATCTGCGTATTACCTTTGAGCCGATTGACATGACCGAAAAGATCATGAGCCAGGGTGCTGCCACACCGATTGAGATCAGGGTAGCGGGAAAAGATATGGTCCAGATCGAATCTTACTCTAATAAGGTTTTGGCAAAACTTAAAAAAATAGATTATCTCCGTGATATCCAGATTGCTCAACCCCTGCATATTCCCGTAGTTTCTATTACCCTTGATAGGTTAAAGGCGGCGCAGTTTGGACTTAATGTTGTTGATATTGCAAGGTCAGTTACCGCGAGTACCTCATCTAGCCGTTTTACCGAGAAGAACCAATGGCTCGATGAAAAAACTGCCTACACCTACCAGGTACAGGTACAGGTTCCCGAATATGTGATGAATACCATGGATGAACTTAAGGAAATTCCTTTGGTCAAAGGGCAGAGCAGTCCGGTACTTGGCGACATCGCTACTTTCAATACCAGTTACCTTCCTGGGGAATATGACCGCTCCGGGCCAAGACGCTTTCTGACCGTGAGCGCAAACATTTATAAAAAGGATCTGGGAACGGCAACGGCTGATGTAGAAAAGGCCTTAAAATCCGTTGGCACACCACCGAAGGGACTCACGGCAGAAGTGAAAGGTATGTCGAGCCTGCTGACCGAGACGCTGTCTTCTCTTCAGGGCGGACTAGCCTTTGCGATACTCGTTATCTTTCTTCTGCTTGCAGCCAATTATCAGTCTTTCAAGCTTTCGCTGACTGTGCTTTCGACTGTTCCGGCAGTAATCCTGGGCTCACTGACTGCGCTGTTATTGACAGGTTCAACACTTAACCTGCAGAGCTATATGGGTATGATCATGTCTACCGGTGTTTCGGTAGCCAATGCGATTCTGATCGTGACCAACGCCGAAAAACTTAGACTGGATTACAAGGATTCTACCCGAGCGGCCATCGTTAGTGCCGGGATCCGTTTAAGGCCGATCTTAATGACCAGTTTCGCGATGATAGCCGGGATGATCCCGATGGCCTCTGGGTTGGGCGAATCCGGAGAACAGACCGCGCCGCTCGGTAGGGCTGTTATTGGCGGGCTATTCTTTTCAACCCTGGCTGCGCTCTTCATCCTTCCGCAGGTTTTCGCCTGGGTACAGAAAAAAAGCAGCTTAAAAGAACCCAACCTAATGCCTAGAAAAACAAAACTTTAAAATGATAAACAACATGAAAACCAGATTCATTCCCATTATAATTATTATAAGTTCTCTGGCCGCTTGTGGCGGCAACCAGAAGCCTGTGGACATCAGTCCGGAAAAAAACGGCAAGGAAGCCAAATATGAAACGGCTAAGGTTGAAGAAGAGGCCCTTTCGAGTTTTACCCGCATTCCCGGCGTGCTCAAGCCTTTCAACCAGGTAAACATTTTTCCAAAGGCAAACGGCTTTGTGAAGGCGATACTAGTCGACTTAGGGTCGAAAGTGACCAAAGGCCAGCTGCTGATGACTTTGGAAGCACCAGAGCTCGAATCACAACTGCAATCGGCAAATTCCCGCTACCTGCAGGCACGTGAGACCGCATCGGCGAGCAGTGAAAAATACAGACGTCTGAAAGAGGCTGCAAAGGAAGAGGGTTCGGTATCTCCCTTAGAGCTTGACAATGCGCTTTCCAGGATGAAAGGAGATAAGGCCATAGCTGAGGCTGAGCGGTCAAATGTATCCTCAGTACGCACCATGCAGGACTACTTGAAAGTATATGCACCTTTTGACGGGGTGATTGTGGACAGGAATGTATCACCGGGAGCATTGGTATCAGCAGGTAAATCTTCTGACCTGCCTATGCTTGTATTACAGGACCTCACCCACATGAGGCTTGAGGTGTCCATACCTGAAGATTATGTGGACAAGGTGGACCTAAGTCAGATGGTCAAGTTCCGCTTTAATGCGCTGCCGGGAGAACAGCACCAGGCAAAGATTAGCCGGTCTGCAAATTCCCTTGGCAATATGCGCCAGGAAGTTGTGGAGGTTGACGTGGCCAATAAAGACAATCGTTTAAAGGCCGGAATGTATGCAGAGGTTGAAATCCCGCTTAAATCCGGTTCTACCTCGCTTCTTGTGCCTAATTCCGCTATCGTACGTTCTACAGAAAGGAAGTACGTAGTGGAAGTTGCAAATGGTAAAGCAAAGCTCGTTGACATTAAGGAAGGGATGAAGGGAGCAGAGATGACCGAGATTTTTGGTTCCATCAAAGCCGGCACAGAGATAATCTCGCCTGCGAACGATGAGATCAAAAGCGGTCAGACGCTATAATACTTTGCCAGGCGGTGGTATCCGCCTGGCAAATCTTTTTATTAGTCAGATAAGAAAAAAGGAAAATATGAAAGATTTAGAATTTAACCATGAGTTTGAAATCGGGGGAAAACACATCTGCATAGATGTCCCAAAAGAAAAATGCAACCAGGTCTACATCGAGGGAGAGCTTGTTGGAACAGTCTGGGAGTGTAAAAAACAGGGTGTGATATCGTTTGTATCACGAGATTTTAAGCTTGCTCCATACCTGGAAATCATTGCAGCCGAGTTAAACAATTTTTACAGTACCTCCTTATGAGTACCTATGCCGGATGGACATATAAATGTTTTGTAATCTCGTTCCTGTTATTGATGATTGTAAAGGTACAGGCACAAGATCAAGCTGCCGTCCCTAAAATATCGGTGGGCTTTGTCATGGGCTTTCCGACAGGGAAGACTGCCAAAACTTATGTAAATGGATATGGGGCTTCAACAAAAGTCGAATTAAACTTTACCAAACACCTCAACCTGACAGGGTCTGCGGGCTATATGACTTTCCGCTATAGAGATGAGGTAAAAAAACGGCTCGATTATTTAGGAGAGCCAACAAGTATGAATGGCGTTGTTCCAATTAAAGTCGGAGCAAAATATTACTTTGAAGGTATCTATTACGCTGCCCTTGAGATTGGTGCAGCAAATACTCTTGGAGACGGGCTGAATACCTCTTTTGCCTACGGACCAACTTTGGGTGCCAGCATTCCAATTTCGAAGCATTATAGTGCAGATCTCGGCCTTCGTTATGAGGGTTGGAAAAGCAGCGCAGGGCAGGTTTCCTTTTTTGGGCTTCGTTTGGCTCTGGCAATTTCAGGAGCTAAAAAATAATAGGCAATATTTAACCTAAAATTTACATTATGAAAGAGAAAAATATTTCACAGCCATTTGAAACTTTTAACCATAATAAATCCTTATTAAAGGGTGAAGATCATGCATATCACTCCGCAAACCAAGATAGGGAGGTTTTATTGCGTTACCTGCTGGAGCGATTGAACTTGGAAACCGGCCATCTCAGTGAGCAGCGAAAAGTGAGAAAGTAGTGGGCGTTTTGGACATTTGAAAAGCATTCGTAGGAATGGCAAATCAGATTTATTATAACTGGGGCAACCCACAATATGCAAAGTAAATGGGAAAGATGATATATCTTTTGGAAGATGATGAGGGTATAAGTGAAGTATTAAAGCTTCTCTTTGGCGGCGAGGGATATGGGGTTTCCTCGTTTTCGTCGGTAAGCTCTTTTATGGATGGGATAGGTGAACATGCTGCAGATCTTTTTCTGCTGGATGTTATGCTCCCTGATGGAAACGGCATTGAAGTATGCAGGTACCTTAAGTCGTCGGAGAAAACTCGACAGGTTCCTGTTATCATGATGAGTGCGCATGCGGACCGTTATGACATCAGAAGGGGCTGCGCTGCGGAGAATTTTATTCAAAAGCCTTTTGATATTTATGACCTTCTGCGTTTGGTAGCGAAACATATTTGACCTGTAATATAGTACGGCTTCTCTCAAGTTTGCTATCCGCGCTGATAATCAGTGTTTACATGTCAGAGATTCCCTAAGTTGTTCTAACAAGGTATATCAACAAAAGGATGCTTGAAATGAAAATAACCACAGTTAGGATTTTGATGAGTGTAGAGGAATGGTAATAGCTGCCTTGATTGATTAGAACGTGGGTTTTTTGATAGCGCAGAAATGCCAGAATGATGGTCAGTGCGCCTACCCCGACAAGAAGGATTCCTATCCGCTGTGAGTTGCCGGTTTGGTGTACGACAGCTTTGGTACCAAGTGCCAGAGTGATCTGCTTGATAAAAAGTGAAAACTTTACAACCACAAAACCAAAACCCATAATTCCTATACTGGTTCTTATCCAGGCGAGAAAAGTACGTTCGTTGGCCAGATGGTCACCGGTGTTTGATTTAGGAATGGCTTGTTCTTCTTTTTCCATTGTGATAATATTGGTTGGCCGGTCAAGGCACAGCTGATTAACAAAATTTTATCAAGTGCTGTTTGGATGAGAGGGCTTTTTTAATTGTGTAGCTTCTCGACAAAATCCATAGCATTTTAAAATACTCTAATCCGCACAGCACATTCGATGATAAACAATTTTGTCGGACCCTTTGAATATGAATGTTGTCGGCCTCAGTCATTGATATATAATCATGACAATAGTTTTCATCATTTTCGGCCCCGGATGAAATGGATCCGGTACAACTGATCATAATCTTTGCATTGGATCGAAATGCAAATTTACAGCTTTTAACCGTTCAGTGGCCGTTTTGGTTTTTACATCAGGGATGAACGATTACCCATCCTTCCGCCGAACGGATGATGATCTCTCCATTGCCGCTTGGAACAAAGCTGATGAAATCGAAAAGATCTGATTTATCAATTTTCCGCTCACGAACGGTATTCTCGCACTGCGCCAGGATTACCCCTTTTGACTTTAGCGTATTAAGCTGATTGAGGAATTTTCCATCCGTGCGATAAACCGCCACGCCATCCCCGAAGGCGATGAGCTCAACCTCCAGTTTTCCCTTTAGTCTTGGATCCTCCAAAGCATTGTTAATGTTCCTTAGTGTTCCGGAAATGTGTTTTTCCTCCGAACTATTAAGCACATATAGCGCTTTATATGATTTCTTTTTTGCAACAGCACCCGTAAAAGGCTTTTTTGTCTCCTGTGCGCATACATTTGTGGTGATGGCCATCACGAGAACAAAAGGGAATAAAATCAGTAATTTTTTCATTTTCTATTTTTGTTGTTTGAGAAGTGCGTGCTGTTTTTCTACTTCAATAAATGGACCATATTTATGCTGCTCTTCGCTGAAGGAATCTGCGTATGGCCCGAATGGATAATCTATTGGCTTTGTGTACAGGTTTTTATAATCATTTTTGGAATCCATGTGCGGTCTGGGCTGCGCATTTACAAAAGCGGCTACGTCCCACGCTTGCGCATCCGTTAAATTCGGATCTTTGTAGGTTGCACCATAAGGCATGTTATTTTTGACAAAGCCTGCAAAATTTCCAAGCCTGAACATTCCTGCACCATCATTATAGCTGTCCCTGCCCCACAGGGGAGGGTAAATGTATCCTTTTTCATCGGGTGAGGCAACGCCTTTACCCGTTTCTCCATGACAGCTACTGCATTTAGAGGCATATACCATTTTCCCTTTTAGGGGATCTGCAGGCACATCCAGATATGGGATTTTTTTTACCGAATTATCCGCAATGGAATGTGCGGCGTTCTGTTTTTTTCCAACCCATTTTAAATAGGCGAGCATGGCCAGCATTTCCCTGGAATTTCTTCCCGGCGCTTTGCCGTTCAAGCTTCGCTCAAAGCACTCAGCAATCCGTTCAAAGGCTTCTTCCTTTCTCCCGCTTCTTGCGCTCATTTTAGGAAAACCTGCATAAAAGACTGAAAAATTATTCGCAAAGGGCCTGGTTCCTGCATCCAAATGGCAGTTCTGACAATTCATGCCATTAGTTAGCTTTCCTACGATGCCTTCGGGCCCTAAATAGTATGCAGTACGGACAATCAAATTCTTTCCATAAATGATCAGATCAGCATAAGCTTTGCCCTGAAGCTGTATCGTATCAGGTGCCCTCCAATATTCGGGTTCGGGAACACGGCTCTTTAAAGGCTTTATTTGATTTTTTTGAATGGGTGAATTGGGCTTATCAGCATAGATGCCTTTTGGAAGATGAAATCCGCTGAGCGCTAAAACAAGAGAAAACATGACTACAACGAATAGACATGATGTCCATGCCAGATATTTTCCAAGCCGGGCAAATACATGCAGTTTCTCTTCGTTATTTCTTTCTGTTTTCAACCTTTTAAAATATTAATTCTGAAAATCTTTTATCGCCTCACCAATATCAAGCACCTTTTGTTTACCATCAATAATGGAAGAAATCAGTGAGCTTGCAGCTGCACTCCTGTATCCACCGGCGCAGTGTACCGCTATGGGTTTCTCCAGCGGAATTTCGCTTATCCTCTCCCTTAAATTTCCCAGAGGAATATTTATGCTGTTTTCAAAAATACTTTTCTCCATCCGTTCTGTTTTGTTCCTAACATCCAAAATGGTATATTTATTTTGGTTGTTTTTAAAATTTTGGATATCGATACCTTCATCCTGCACGGTTTCTGTAATATTCACAAAACCGCCAGCGAGCTGCGTTTCATATCCAATTGATGCGGTCCTTGCGATAAGATTATGCAATGTAGGAAGATTTTCTGCTATAAGGTAATAGGGCTCTTCAGGCTTCACAATGCTGCCCAGCCAGGTTTCGAATTTATTTCCATCCATGATGTTAATAGCACCTGTGATATGACCTTTCTTAAAAATGTCTTCCCTTCGGGTATCGATAATTAGGGCATTTGGTTTTAGGCTTTTGCCTGATTCAATGATTGGAACAGCACTTACTGAATCTTCAAACAGTGCTGCGCCTTTCTTGTTCAAGGCCACATCAAAAGGGAAGTAGAATGGAATAAAGGGCTGATTTTCATTTAATGCGCTCACAAAATCCGCCTCAGTCATTTCTTGCAATGACCAATTATTTATTTTTTCAGCACCAATGGTACTGTTATTGGCCTCGCTCAACGCTTTTCCGCAAAGTGTACCTGCCCCGTGTGCCGGATACAATATAACTTCATCTGAAAGCTTCATCAGTTTGTCCCTTAATGAATGGTACATCTGGGAGGCAAGGAAATTCCGTTCTGCTTTTGCATCACCTCCATTTTCCCGTAAGTCAGGCCTTCCGCAGTCACCGATGAAAAGGGTATCCCCGGAAAATAGCGCTTTTTGTTTCCCTTCGTGTTCGAGCAAAATACTAATACTGTCTGGAGAATGCCCCGGGGTATTGATTGCCCTTAATGTGACCTTTCCCAAGTTTATCGTCTGGTCTTCATCAAATGGGGAAAACAGGTAGGACGGAGTATTGAGTTTACTGCAATATATTGTTGCGCTGGTCTTATTATGGATTTCCAGATGCGCACTCACAAAATCCGCATGCGGGTGCGTTTCGATAACGCCAACTATTTTAGCCTGGTGTCTTTCGGCAAAATGGTAATATGCGGATGGATCTCTGGAGGGATCGATCAATATGATTTCATTCATGCATTCGCTCAGTACCGCGTAGCTGTAATGGGAAAGGTGCTTGTCTTCAAATTGTTCTATTTTCATGTGTTTTTGTTTTTGATTAATGTGTTTACGGTTTTCTCTGCCTTTACTTGGTATACATCAAATTTACCCATTGGCGGTTTTTCGCTCTGTAACGTTTCTCACAGAGCCCCGAAACTTGTCGGCAGTTTCTGCCTGCACTTTTATCATACTTGATTGGAGAGAGTATATGCAGCAAAAGGGTCCTGGCATAACGGTAGTTGAAGGTGAATAATAGGATAACCGGTGCAATGGTGGTTGCGATGATTGCCCACTGATCGTCTTCACCAAAGATCATGAATGCCAGAATGCCTGCATTGACAAGTTCTGCGACAATGAAAACATAGCTCACATACATCGCTCCGATAAAGAAGCCTGGCTCTATCTCGTAATTCAGGTTGCAGCAGGTACATTTTTTATTCATTTGATCATATTTCCAGTGAAACATGGAATGGGTATATAATTTTCCCTTTCGGCATCTTGGACATCTGTGGTCTATTATTGCCCTTAGTTTGCTCATCGTGTTCTATTTTATTAATGAGGGAGCTTGCTTTTCACCGCTCCGTATAGATAAGTTCCCAATAGGGCACCAAGAATCACCACCGCCATACCAGCATATCCGCTTCCAAGGTTAACAAACATAGGGCCGGGACAGGCGCCGGTGAGTGCCCAGCCCAGACCAAAAATGGTGCCTCCAAGTAAATATTTAACGTATGCTTTATCTTTGTCGTGGAAGACAATAGGATTTCCGGAGATATCTTTGGCTTTGAATTTTTTAATCAGGAATACTGCAATTACGCCAATTACAACGGCCGTGCCGATAATTCCATACATATGGAAAGACTGGAAACGGAACATTTCCTGGATCCTGTACCAGGAAACAGCCTCAGACTTGGTCATAATGATTCCGAAAAGTGTTCCTGCAATAATATATTTTATAAATTTCATTTTTTTAGATTTAAAAGATAAAGGGCATGATTAGGAAAGTCATGATCAGGCCGCCTATAAAGAAACCGATTACGGCTATGAGTGATGGTACCTGCAGATTTGAAAGCCCGGATATGGCGTGGCCAGAAGTACACCCTCCAGCATAGCGTGATCCAAAACCGACTAGTAAACCACCGATGAGTAGAATAGCCAGCGTTTTCAAATCTTTCATCGCCTCTAGTGAAAATAGACTGGATGGATTAAGTCCGCCATCAAACTTAACGCCCAATTGATTTAAATCGGCAATTGTAGCTGTAGATAGTTTTACGGGAGATGAACTGCTAAGGTAATTTGTAGCAACAAATCCACCTAGTACGGAGCCAATAAGGAACATGAGGTTCCAGACCTGGTCTTTCCATTTAAAATCAAAAAACTTTACTCTTCTGCCTGCTCCGGCTATACTGCACACCGTTCGCAGGTTTGATGAAAAACCAAAAGACTTTCCAAAGAAAAGTAAGGTGAGCATAATCAGTACGATCATGCTGCCCGAGAAATACCAGGGCCAGGGTTGTTTAATAAAATCTATCATGTTGTTTAAATGAAATGTTAAAGTTCGTAAGTATAGTTGTTGCCAAAAGATTATGCATATTGGAGTTTGAGCCGGTTAATTGTCGAATCATTTGAGCGAAATGTTTATGCAAAAGAAACCAGCGCCACTTCGGGTTATAGGTTAATATTTCTTTTATATTTTTTATTTTGGCCATGCGCTGATCCCTCCGGCCAGGCTGAATGCCTCAAACCCAAGTTTTCTCATCTCCAATACTGCTGAGGAGGATCGGTTTCCGCTTCTGCAGTATACGAAATACCGCTTGCCCTTATTCAGCTTTGCAAGTTCTGTAGCAAAGCTAGAACCAAGGTAATCAATATGTACTGCTGAGGGTAGCTTGCCTGTAGCATACTCTGATCCTGTCCTTACATCTAAAAGGATTCCGGTCCCGCTTTTTTTTAACTCGTTTTTGAAGTGGTAGCCATCAAGGTCGTAGGCCCCCGTTGAAAAGAAACTGCTGATCATCTGAAATAATTTATTCATTGTTTATTGAATCTGATTGAAATTTATTTTTTTAAAGCAGCAGAACAGAAAATCCTGCGACCTCTGCATTGGGGTAATGTGCTGCTGTGCCCTGCATTCAATGTTTTTAAATCCGTCTTTGAATAGCTCGCACAGCGTGTTTTTACTGTATCTGGATACTAGCAGCCCACTGCATTTTTCTGGTCCGGTCAGCGAAAAGGTAGCCATCACCAGGTATTTGCTGGTAAACTGCCCTGCCATTTGGACGTTGCTAAAAATTTCCTCTGATGACCTAAGGAAATGAAAAGTGGCCCGGTCATGCCAGAGGGCATAATTTCTTTGCGGTACAAAATCCCTGATATCTCCTTCAATCCATTTTATCTTGGCGGAACGTTCTCCAAGCCTGGTCTTTGCCTTTTCCAGTGCACGGGCTGATATATCCACCACGGTGATATCGCTATAACCTTCCTGAAGTAGGAAATCCACAAGCAGGCTGTCTCCTCCGCCGATATCGATTATCGGAGCTGATTTGTCCAGATTGAAGCTCTTGATCATCTCCATTGACCCGGTGGGGTAGTCTTGCGTCCAGCTGACCTGGTCAGCACTTTTTTCGAGGTAAACCTTTTTCCAGTGCATTTTTTTCTCATTTTTCATATCCTTTTTATCTTAAGGTACTTGGACATACAAATGCTGTAGTCTTCATATATCCGTTTTCCTGTATCGCCTTAAAGCCACCTGCCACATCAATAAGGTGGTGATATCCTCGTGAGCGCATAATGGAATTAAAAATAACAGATCGGTAACCACCTGCGCAGTGGACGAAGTAAGTCTTTTGTTTATCAAGGCTGCCGAAATTTTCGTTGATGTAATCCAGTGGAAGGTTTACCGCTCCCTCCATGTGTTCGCTCAAGTATTCATTTGCCTTTCTAACGTCAAGAATATTTACCTCTGCTGTTTTACTGATTTCGGCGAGCTGAGCAGCTGAAACAGAATTTATCTGGCCAGTTTCCTTACCAGCTTTTTTCCAGACGCCGATGCCGCCATCCAGGTAACCTACTGCGCCATCAAATCCTACTCTTGATAAACGGGTGAGCACTTCCTCGTTTCTACCATCGTCCGTTACCAATAAAATTGGTTGCTTAATATCTGGGATTAAGGTGCCTACCCATGGGGCAAAATTCCCGTCGATACCAATATTTACTGAGTTCGGGATAAAGTCTTTTACAAAATCCTGTGGCGCCCTTGTATCAAGAATTACAGCTCCTGTTTCATTTGCAACCTGCTCAAAAGCATCAGGGTTAAGGGCTTGCATGCCTCTTTGCATAACTTTATCAAAAGCATCATAGCCATGGATGTTCATCATGACGTTTTGCGGAAAATAGGCAGGAGGCGGTAAAAGGCCATCAGTAAGCTCTTTTATGAATTCCTCTTTAGACATGTCTGTCCTAAGTGCATAATTGGTTTTCTTTTGATTTCCCAAAAGATCACTGGTCTCTTTACTCATGTTTTTTCCGCATGCGCTACCCGCACCATGCGCCGGATAAACCATAATATCATCGCTCAGAGGAATGATTTTGTTGCGTAAAGAATCATAAAGATAACCCGCAAGGATTTCGCTCGTCAGTTCGCTCACCAGCTTTTGTGCCAAGTCGGGCCTTCCCACATCACCTATAAACAGTGTATCGCCGGAGAACAGGGCAATATCTTTTCCATGCTCATCGATTAGCAGAAAACAGGTGCTTTCCATGGTATGTCCCGGAGTATGTAGCACTTTAATCTTTGCCTCACCAAGCGCTAAAATTTCTTCGTCCTGTGCCCCATAAAAATCGAAGTCGGGTTTTGCATTAGGCCCATATATGATTTTTGCGCCGCTTTCATTAGCCAGATCAATGTATCCGGATACAAAATCGGCATGGAAATGTGTTTCTAACACATATTTAATTTTTGCGTTGCTTTTTGCCGCACGATCCAGATAAGGCCTAGACTGGCGAAGTGGATCAATAATGGCGGCCTCTCCGTTGCTTTCGATGTAATAGGCACCCTGTGCCAGACAGCCGGTATAAATCTGTTCTATAATCATGATTGTAAGATTAATATTTCAAAATTAGAGTTTTGTTTTCTCCGCTTTGGTGACTTTGGTCACATCGCTTATTATTATTTTATAGATTTTACTTTAGAACCACTTCTTTTAGGATAATGTAGCAGCCCATGACCAGCACAAACCACCCGAAGCCTCTCTTTAGCTTTCCCCCGTCTATTTTCTTGCTCATCATTCCGCCTGCAAGGATGCCTGCAATAGCTACGGTGGTAATCTTGGCCAGAAAAATCCAGTCTATATGGAAATGTCCAAGGTCTCCGGTAAATCCGATAAGCGAATTCAGCGCAATAATAAATGGGGAAGTCCCCACCGCCTCCTTCATTGGAAGACCAACGAGTATAACCAGCGTCGGAATGAGCAGAAAACCTCCTCCTGCGCCTAAAAATCCTGTTGCCAGGCCAATTGAAATCCCATAAAGCAATAGTTTTTCGACTTTTAGTTTTGGTCTTTCCCTTTCAGCTGAAGTTTCATCTTTTCCACCCCTGATCATCGCTAACGCAGCTGCAACCATAAGGACGGCAAATAGTACCATCATGAGCATATTTTCAGTGAGTTCAAAGCTTCCGATTTTAAATATGCTTTTCGGTATGTTGGGTATGATAAGCTTTCTGGTGAAAAAAACGGTGGAGATGGACGCGCTTCCGAATAGCAGCGCCGTTTTGATGTTGACCAGGCCACGTTTGAAATTTCCGAAAGTACCAATAAGGCTGGTCGAGCCAACAATAAAAAGTGAGTAGGAGGTAGCCAGCAGTGGGCTGACTCCAAAGAGATAAACCAGCACGGGCATGGTCAGTATAGAACCGCCACCACCGATCAGTCCGAGAGAAATGCCGATCAGGGCAGAGGCAAGGTAGGCAAGGATTTCCATTTTTGTTATTTTTTCAACAAAAATCGGATTCTCGACATCGGATGTAGGTGACTTTTGTCACACTACGTATTTTTTTTAAATATTTTTGTGCTAAATATTTTTGCTTCTTTTTTATAAAAGATATTCAATGTAATTCCGGTGCATAGCGATTGCTCCAGCCTGTTCCATTTTTTTGAGCAGTCTTGATACGACCTCTCTTGAGGTATTCAGGTCGGATGCAATCCCACTATGGGTAAGTTGCAGCTCTTTTGTGTTCAGATCGGCCGATTGTTTTTTAAGGTAAAAGGCGAGGCGCTCATCCATAGCTTTAAAGGCGATGTTATCAATAACAAAAAGGAGTTCCTCAAAACGCATTCTGTAAGTCTCGATAACAAAGTAATACCATGTTCTGAAATCCCGCATAAGTGTATCCATCAGGGCAATGGGAATCATCAGCACTTTGGTCTGTTCGATTGACTTTGCCATCACCTGGCTGGTTTCCTGCTTGGTTGCGCATATCATTGAAAGTGCACAGGCATCACCTGGCTGAAGGTAGTACATAAAAAATTCTTGTCCATCTTCCCCTTCTCTGTAAAGCTTTACCATGCCTTCTACTATAAGTACTGTAGAGCGCATATTCTGCCCGGTCTGCATCAGCATATCTCCCGCATTAAAATTCCTGAGCATGGCATTCTCGATAAGTATGGTCTTAAGCGCAGGTTCAAACTGCGGAAAAAGTCTATTGATGTATTCCGCAATAGTGGTATCTTTCATTCTAGGTGTTTTAGATTTTAAAGATAGCTATACTCATGGGCTGCGCCAAAATTCTTGAAAATAATGATTTAAATTCACTTTTGATAACAATCTGGATAAACAAAAATAGGTTGACCCCGTTCCACCAGAAATAAATTTGATGTAAATTATTGCTAATCTTTATCTAATGTTTTGGCTAAGAGGGGGCGGTTAGATTGGTTTTTCCACTAACCTCTTCCGCGCTGGAAAACCGGATGTGGTTCTCAAATTTTTTGCCCGAGGGAATACTTTAATCACTGGTTTTTCAGCATGCACTACATCTGAATAGAATTTGATGTTCAGTTCCTTTTCATCGGTCTGATGATCAATAAGCTTATCCTTTTTTTGAAGCGAGGCATAACGCAGGAACGACTTGCGGACCGGTTGCTGGGAACTTTTTGTTTCTTGTCGGCATTATTTATCTTTCCCTGGATGTCCGGGTTTGCCGGCTGGTACGATACCCAGCCATATAGGGAATTTCTTTTTTACACCCCCTTTATTCATGCGCTGTTTTTTGGCCCATTGCTGTATTTTTATTTAAAGAGCCTGACCAATGCCCATTACAGATTAACGAGTAAAGACTGGCTGCATTTCCCCCCTGGCTTCTTATATCTGCTCTGGTGTTTACTAGTGGTAATCACAGATAAGTTGCTTATTGGAAACTACTACCTGATGAACGGCAAAACCGACCCGGACTTTGACGCCTGGTACGGCTGGACATGGGGATTAAGTATTTTGATATACCTGGTCCTGGCTATACGTTATCACCGCCAGTATATTATATCTTCTGACTTTGAGTTTTCATTTGCAGATGCCGCCAGCTTCAAATGGTTGCGCAACTTTCTATATGCCTTCGCACTATTAACCATATTGCTCCTTTCAGAACACATCTTATCAGCTTTCATCGAACTCTTCTATGTCCGCGCGTGGTATTACTTCTTCGCTTTTGCAGTGGTCACCTATTATATGTCCATAAGCGCCTACAGCGCGAACCCTATCATTAAACTCAATTTCGAACCTCGTCTGCTCAACTCTTACATCCAACCTTTGAAGCCCGTGGCCGGAAAGATTGTACTTCCCCCTGAGGATCAGTCCTGGATGGAAGGATGGAAGGTAAAAGTCGATGAGCTGATGGCTGCTCAGAAAATTTACCTCGAACCTGAACTGACCCTGACTGATCTCGCCAAAAAGATCGGCACCAATGCTTCTTTACTAAGCAAAGTGATTAACGGCGTTTATGGAAAAAACTTTAATGATTATGTGAATGAGTTCAGGGTAAAAGAAGCGATCCGCCTGTTGAAAACTCCCCCTTACCAGAATTTTAATCTTCTGGCAGTTGCTTACGATGCTGGTTTTAACTCCAAATCCACTTTCAACCGGGCCTTTAAAAAGGTGACTGGAAGAAGCCCCAAGGATTATATGGTGAATTAGTAGGCTCAAATCATGTTCTGAAGCGATGGGGGCAGGATATAGCTTCACTTTTGAGCTATGAAAATATTACTGCTTATTTTTATTTGTTTCAGTGGGTTGAATGCCTTAGCTCAGGTGAATGGTAAAGTCACTGATGAAAAAGGACAAGGATTACCCGGTTCAGTTATTCGTTTGTATACAAAAAGTCAGCTCAGCAAAACGATTTTAACCCACACTGCAGGTTACTTCAATGCGAATCTACCTGGATTGGATCAACTTATTATTACCGCACTCGGCTACAGGCCTGATACTGTATACACTGTTCAGCGGGCATTGGGCACGATACGACTTCAACCAGTGGCCAGTCAGCTTAAGGATATAAGTATCCAAGCCAGGCAGTCCATGATCCGGCAGGAAACTGACAGGAGCATAATCAGTGTAAACCAGAGCGTAAAAAAACTGGCAGCTAACGGGCTGGAAATTGTAGGGCTAGCGCCCAATGTCATTAAGTTAAGGATTTTTATATTGCATCTTTTTGATTTTTAGTTACTTTAGGTTTCACTCTGGCTCTGAACTTATCCTTATTCCTTTGATTTG